>JAFAMZ010000362.1 GCA_019232935.1 Silvibacterium sp. | reverse complement strand
AAGAGCAACCGGCTGGCGCTCGATTGGCGCACACTCGAGTATCGGCCTGCGGCGCGACCGAAATTTCCGTCGATCGAGATGGCCAAGAACGCCGAGTCGCTGCCGGAGCGCCTGCGCCTGGTTCTGAGTGGAGACCTGAAGAAGGACAAGGCTGCTGCGTTTCTCTTTCCGCTGCTCACGAACATCTGGAACTACGCCGCCGACACGCTGCCGGAGATTGCCGACTCGCCCGCGTCGATCGATCGCGCCATGCGCACCGGGTTCAATTGGGAACTCGGACCCTTCGAGATGTGGGACACCGCCGGCATGAGCGAGACGGTGAACCGGATGCGCGAGGCTGGACTGCATGTGAGTCCGCTCGTTGATGGGATGCTGGATTCCGGAAAGGCGTCGTGGTATGTGGACGGTGCATATGGCCGAAGCGTCTACGATCCCGAGACGGCTACCTACAGGAAGGTTGAGATGCCGGAGGGAGTCGCGAGCGCTGCGAGATTCCGGCGGGTGAATGGCGTTGTCCGCAAAAATGCTGGTTGCTCGCTGATCGACATCGGCGAAGACATCGCGCTGCTCGAACTGCATTCGAAGAAGAACGCCATCGGCGACGATATCGTCTCGATGATCACGCAAACGCTAAATCCCACGGGCGAATACGTGCGCAACTTCCGCGGCTTCGTCATCAGCGGAGATGCCAGCGACTTCTCAGTTGGCGCAAACCTGATGCAACTGCTGCTGGGCATACAGGAACGCGAGTGGGATGAAGTGGACCTGGCGGTACGAGCTTTCCAACGCATGACTGCGTCGATCAAGTTCTGCCCGCGCCCCGTCGTTGCGGCGCCGTTCAACCTTTGCCTGGGCGGTGGGACCGAGATATCTCTGCACGCAGCCCGACGCCAGCCGCACGCGGAACTCTACATGGGACTGGTCGAAACCGGAGTGGGGCTGGTGCCCGGCGGCGGCGGCACGAAAGAGATGGCGCTGCACGCGATTGATGCGGCGCGAGCATCGTCCGGCATCGATCCTGCGACCGCGGCAGTGCGCTTCGCGCTCTCGGCCGATCTGCAGGATGCGCTCCGGCAGCGCTTCGAAACCGTGGCCATGGCCAAGGTATCGACTTCTGCCGCTGAGGCGCGAGCACTCGACTTGCTCGCGCCCTCTGACCAGATCACGGTGAACCGTGAGCGGCTGCTTCTCGATGCGCGCGAAGCGGCAATTTACCTGGCGGAGGCCGGTTATACCGCGCCGGTTCAGCGCACCGTTCCGGTTCCCGGCGAAGCCGTGCTGCCGACCCTGAAGCTGGGTATTCACCTGATGCGGCAGGCGGAATACATCAGTGATCACGACGTGAAGGTGGCAACGCATGTGGCGCGTATCCTTTGCGGTGGATCTGTCACGGCTGGCTCGCTGATAACCGAGCAGTATCTACTTGATCTCGAGCGCGAGTCGTTCCTCTCGCTTTGCGGCGAACGCAAGACCCAGGAGCGAATCGCCTATACCTTGCAGACTGGAAAGCCTCTCAGGAATTAGTCTCACCTAACAATGACTCGTGGCGCAGCAACGGTGGCAATGGCGGCCCTGACGATAGCAGCGGTTGTACCGGCGCTCGCTCTGGCGCAGTCTGACCCTGGCGCCTCAGAACAGATCGAAACCGGCCGTGTGCGCATCTCCGGCGGGGCTGAGGTGGTTTACCGCATCCGGATGCTGCCGCCGGCGTCCTTCCCCGCGCTGCCTCCGGCGGTCACCGAGCAGCTTGAACAGCGCAAATGCATGGTTCCGCAGACCTATGAGGCGCGCGCGCCGGAAAACGTTATACACGCGGCGCTGGAGCGGCGGGGAAGCAGCGACTGGGCGGTGCTGTGCTCGGTGAACGCAGCCACTACGCTCTACGTATTTTTTCAGTCGCAGCCGGGCAGTCCGATTGCCCTGCGGAAGCAGCGCGACAGCGAGTGGATCGGATCGGAGGTGCTGGGCGCTTATGGCTCGGCATGGGGGATTTCGCGGCGCAGCCCGTCACAGATTCGTCAGGCGAGGGGATCCGCCACGAGTCGCGTGGACGCCGACCACGATGGCATCGAAGACGCATTCATCGAGAGATCCTCGACAACGCATTATTTCCAGGATGGCTCTTGGATTACCTTGGAGAACCCCTAACTAACGTCAAACAGATAAGGACCCTAATTTATGACCGATGTTCTCATCGCTTCCGCCGTCCGCACCGCCGTGGGAAAGGCTCCGCGGGGCACGCTCGCCACGACCAGGCCGGATGATCTTGCTGCAACCGCCATTCAGGACGCGGTCAGCCGGGTGCCAGCGCTCGACGCCAAAGAAATCGACGACGTGATTCTCGGCTGCGCCATGCCTGAGGCCGAACAGGGAACGAACGTTGCTCGCATCGCCAGCTTGCGCGCTGGACTCCCGGTCGAGGCCTCGGCGATGACCATCAACCGCTTCTGCTCGTCGGGCCTGCAGGCAATTGCGATTGCGGCCGACTCGATCCGCTCAGGGCGCGCACAGGTAGTGGTTGCCGGAGGAACCGAATCGATGAGCATGGTCCCCACGGGCGGCAACAAACTCAGCGCGAATCCCTGGTTGATTGAGCACTACACGGACGCGTACCTGTCGATGGGCCTCACCGCGGAGAATCTTGCGAAGAAATACGGCATAAGCCGCGAGCGGGCCGACGAGTTTGCGCTTGGCAGCCATCAGAAAGCGCTGGCCGCGATTGGGGCAGGGAAGTTTCAGGAAGAAATCGTACCCGTTACGGTGACAAATATTATTCCGAACGGCAAGCCCTCCAAGCCTGATGTTAAGAAGTCAGAGTTCACTACCGACGAGGGGCCGCGCGCCGACTCTTCTCCCGAAGCGCTGGCTAAACTCAAGCCTGTGTTTCACGCGAAAGGCACTGTCACGGCGGGGAATTCTTCGCAGACATCCGACGGAGCCGCCGCCGCCGTGGTCATCTCGGAACAGCGCGCGAAGGAACTGGGCATTCAACCCCTGGGACGGTTCATCAGTTTTGCAACTGCGGGCTGTTTGCCGGAAATCATGGGCATCGGCCCGGTGTACGCGATTCCGAAGGCGCTGAAGCTCGCCGAACTGACCATGGACCAGATCGACCTGATTGAGCTGAATGAGGCCTTCGCGGCCCAGGCGCTGGCCGTGATGGAGCAGGCTGGGCTCGATCCGTCGAAGGTCAACGTCAACGGCGGAGCTATCGCGCTGGGGCATCCCTTGGGCTGCACCGGAGCGAAGCTTACGGCGACGATCCTGCACGAACTGCGGCGTCGCAAGCTGCGGTATGGGTTGGTGACAATGTGCGTCGGCGGCGGCATGGGCGCTGCGGGGGTAGTGGAGAGTTTGGGGTAAGGAATCGATTATTGTCGTTGTGCCACCAAACGTGTCACAATGCTGCCCATGGAAGTAGAGATCACCATGCGTGGGCTGCGCGATACTCGCAAGCTTAAGGCCCTCCTGAAAGCAGGCAAATCTATCAGGTTGCGCGACCGTAATCATATTGTGGGGCGCATTGTTCCTCCCCAGCAGAGGGAAGGTCCGGCGCAACTTCCTGATTTTGAGGCACGCCATCGAGAGCTATTCGGAGATCGGA
>JAFAMZ010000336.1 GCA_019232935.1 Silvibacterium sp. | reverse complement strand
GCCTCAATCGCCGCCAGGTGCTCGTATGGACGCAGACCCTCGCCATGATCCAGTCGCTCGTCCTGGCCTGCCTCACACTAACCCACCGCGTCACCATCCGAGACGTGCTGCTCCTGAGCGCCTTCCAGGGCGCGATCAACGCCTTCGATATGCCTGGACGTCAGGCCTTCATGGTGCAGATGGTGAAAGACCGGGCAGACCTCTCGAACGCAATCGCCATCAACTCCTCGATGGTCAACCTCGCCCGGCTCATTGGCCCCTCGCTCGCCGGAATCGTGATCGCTGCCACCAACGAAGGCTGGTGCTTCTTGATCGATGGCATCAGCTACATTGCCGTCATCATCTCGCTGTTGCTCATGCGCGTGCATGTCCAGCAGGTCCGCCGCGCCGCCGACTCCATGCTGGCCCAGATGCGCGAAGGCTGGCAGTACGTCTCCACCTTTATCCCCGTGCGCAGCATTCTTACGCTCTTCGCCCTGGTTAGCCTCATGGGCATGCCCTACGTTGTCCTTATGCCCGTCTTCGCCGCTCAGGTGCTCCACGGAGGTCCGCACACCCTTGGCTTCCTCATGGGCGCAGCCGGCATCGGAGCCCTCATTTCCGCGCTCTCTCTCGTATTGCGAAAATCGGTCCGCGGCCTGCTCAAGATGATCCCCATTGCGGGCGCAATGTTCGGGGCCGGACTCATCTGCTTCGGCCTTTCCCGCTACGTCTGGCTCTCTATGCTGCTGATGGTCGTCGTCGGCTTCGGCATGATGCAGGGCATGACGGCCAGCAACACCATCATTCAGACGCTGATCCCCGAGGACAAGCGCGGCCGCGTCATGAGCTACTACACCGCGGCCTTCGTCGGTATGGCCCCGTTCGGCAGCCTGCTCGCCGGCTCCCTCGCTCATTGGATCGGCGCTCCGCACACCGTCATGTTCACCGGGACCTGCTGCATCCTCGGAGCCGCCTGGTTCTGGTCGCGCCGCCGCGATATCCGTGACGAAATGCGGCCCATCTACATCCAGCTCGGAATTGTCCCCGCCCCGCCTGAGCTTGTCGAAGAGCAGGCAGGGAACTAGCGGCAGATCGTTGTGCAACAATGAGTAGTTACCCTCATGTCCAATTCCGAAGCCCCTGAACTGCAACCTCCCGCTGAAAATTCCGCTCCGCCCGAAGCCGCCGGAACCGAATCTTTCGACGCCCTCTTTGCCGAATACGAAAAGACCCATGCTCGCGAGCCTGAATCCGCAGGCCACCAGATCGAAGGCGTCGTCGTAGCCATTACGCCCGAGCAGGTCTTCGTCGACATCGGTTACAAAATCGAAGGCGTGCTTCCCGCGACAGAAGGCGACCCTCTGAACCCCGGAGACCGTGTCCTCGTCTCCATAAAAGGCCGCGACGAAGAGGGCTACTACTCGCTCTCGCGCTTCAAAGTTGCTCAGCCCAAAGACTGGACATCCCTCGAACAGGCCTTCCGCGATCAAACGCCTATCCCCGGCCGCGTCGCCGGCGCAGTTAAGGGCGGTCTCAGCGTCGATATCGGCGTGCGCGCCTTTATGCCCGCATCGCGCAGCGGCGCACGCGATGCCGCCGAAATGGAAAAGCTCGTCGATCAGGAGATCGTCTGCCGCATCATCAAGCTCGACACCGCCGATGAAGACGTGGTCGTCGACCGCCGCGCTGTCCTCGAAGAGGAAGCCCGCTCCACGCGCGAGCGCCGCTATGCCGATCTGAAAGAAGGCGACATCGTCACCGGAACCGTCCGCTCGCTCGCAGACTACGGAGCCTTCATCGACCTCGGCGGCGTCGACGGCCTTCTCCATGTAGGAGAAATCTCTTGGACACGCATCGCCAATCCCGCCGACGTCCTCGAGATCGGCCAGCAAATTGAAGCCAAAGTCCTCCGCATCGACCTCGAAAAACAGCGCATCTCCCTCGGCATGAAGCAGCTTCAGCCGCATCCCTGGGACGCCGTGCCCGGCAAGTACTCCGTTGGACAGCGCGTCACGGGCGTCGTCACTCGCACCACCGACTTCGGAGCCTTCGTCGAAATCGAGCCCGGCATCGAGGGCCTCATCCACATCTCCGAAATGGCATGGGGCAAAAAAGTGCGCAAGCCCACCGACATCGTTAAACCAGGAGAGACCGTCGAAGCTGTCATCCTCGGCATTGCAGTCCCCGAGCGCCGCATCTCCCTCGGCCTGAAGCAGGCCTTCGGAGACCCTTGGGCCGAAGCCGCCCGCAACCTGCTGCCCGGCTCCCACGTTGAAGGCCCCATCGTCAGCTTCACAAAATTCGGAGCCTTCCTGCAGGTAGCCGAGGGCGTCGAAGGCATGATCCACATAAGCGAGATCAGCGCCGAACGCCGCCTCAACCACCCCTCCGATGCTCTTCATCTCGGCGAACGCGTGAAGGCCCAGGTTCTCTCCATCGACTCCGAAAAACGCCAGCTTCGCCTCAGCGTCAAGAGACTCGTCCCCACCGGCCTCGACGAATTCCTCGCCGAGCACCAGCCCGGAGACGTCGTCACCGGCCGCCTCCTCGACGACTCAGGCATTCAGCTCCGCGTCGAGCTGGGGGAGGGAATTATCGCGACAGCCCATGTCGCCGCTCCCGCAGCCCAGCCCGCCGCACCCGCCAAAGCCGACCTGTCCTCGCTGACCTCGATGCTCCAGGCTCGCTGGAAAGGCGGACCCGCCACATCTGCGCCTAACACCGAAGCTCTGAAAGCGGGCCAGATCCGCAGCTTTCGCATCGCGAAGCTGGATGCTGCAACAAAGAGGATTGAGCTAGATCTGGCCTAAGCGGATTCGCCGGTCTGCAGCGTTTCATTCAAGGTGCGCGGCCATTCGATTTTGCCCCCACTCCGCTTCCGCTGCGGAAAGCGATATTTCAGGCCTTCCATTCGCAGGAAACGATTCTCATAGAGTTAATACGAAGCGAAGGCCAGAAGTAGAGTCACCCGCGATACCGACAACCGAGGCCAGCGTCTTCGTCACGAGTGGCCTCGCTGTTTCTCGCCAACGGCGTAGACGCGATAGTGATCGTCAAACCAACCGCTATCGGATGGAAGATATAGATGCCATAGCTGTTTCTCCCGAACCAGCGAAGCACCGCATTTGACATTACTCCGCGAATCGGCCCGATGGAGAGCGACATGGCAATCCGAGATGGCAATCAGAGATGCAAACAGGACTGCCAGCAATGTGTAACCGATCGGTCAAATGCCCCGCGAGGGGTTTCTTTGGTTTCTTAGCAAGGCCGTATGCCTTCACTTCAGTCTCGACGAAAGTCGCCTTCTGGAGTGAAATGGGAGTGCATTGATTCCTCCTCCGCAATTTTTTCCCGAGAGGGTTGCCTTGGCCTTGCCCCTGTTTCGACTCTTCTGCCTCTGTTATCTTTCTCTCGCTATGGCGGCCGCCGCAGCGGCGCAGGCCAGGCCGCCGCAGCAACCCCTTCTCCAGCATCTTCCTCAGGCGCCACACGAAAATGGTCCGCTGCCCCCTATACCAGCGATGCCTGGAGACGGCGATGGGGCTTATCGTACCGGCAATTATCGCGACCTCTTCGGAGAATTGGGCCACACGCAGGCCGAAAGTAAGGCAAAGATCGAGCAGGCCTTCCAGCAGCTCTTCCATGGGGACGGCCAGGAGGAGCGCATCTATTTCGAGACCGGCGCTAACGCAAACGGACCGCTGGCCTATATCACCGACTGGGCCAACAACGACGCGCGCACCGAAGGCATGAGTTACGGCATGATGATTGCCGTCCAACTCGATAAAAAGCGCGAGTTCGATGCCATATGGAACTGGGCTAATACCTACATGCTGATTACCGACCCGAAAAACCCCTCGGTCGGCTACTTCGCCTGGTCGATGAACACCGACGGTACACCGCGCGCAACAGGGGCCGCTCCGGATGGGGAAGAGTACTTCGTGATGGCCCTCTACTTCGCTGCAAATCGTTGGGGCAACGGCAAGGGCATCTACAACTATCAGGCTGAGGCCGACAAGATTCTGCGCGGCATGCGGCATCACGCCGTGCTCACCGGAACCAGTCCCTTCCGCATCCATCCCGATGATCCCCCCTTCATCCCTCCGGATCATGCATGGCCCAGCCCAAACAACCGCGCCCTCGCGCAAGGCAAACCTCTGGCCAAGGTCTTCCGCCCGCCTCCGCATTCGGAGACCATCGGCCCCATGGTCGAGGAAGACTACTTCATGGTCCGCTTCGTGCCCGACCAGCCCGGCGGATTCACCGATGCCTCCTACCACCTGCCCGCCTTCTACGAGTTATGGGCTCGCTGGGGTCCCCCCGAGGATCGCGCCTTCTGGGCCAAAGCCGCCGACGTCAGCCGCGAAATGTTCACCCGCATCACCGGCCCTCTGACCGGTCTTACACCCGACCGCAACAATTTCGATATGACCCAGATACTCGGCCGCGACGGCGCTCCATTTCCCTTCGGTTACGATTCTTGGCGAAGCGTGAGCAACTGGTCGGTCGACTATTCCTGGTGGCGCAAGGACCCACGCGAAGTCGGCCTCAGTGACCGCATTCAAGGGTTCCTCAGCGGGCAGGGAATCAAGTCCTTTGCCGACCGCTACACCCTCGATGGCAAGCAACTGTCCACGCGCCACTCCACAGGGATGGTTGCAGCCACTGCCGTCGGCAGCCTCGCCGCCACTCCCGGCCCAATTTCAAAGGCCTTTCTCGAAGAGCTCTGGAACTCGCCCATCCCCTCGGGAGAACAGCGCTATTACGACGGAATGCT
>JAFAMZ010000299.1 GCA_019232935.1 Silvibacterium sp. | reverse complement strand
GAACCTGCGGACATAACGGTAAAGTCGCAAGCGCAGCTTGATGCCGTGCGGCAAAAACTGACAGTGGTTTCACTCGTCGAGGCTTTTGCGCCTGCAACTGCTTCACCCAATCCACCCCAGTAAGGGCGCTGGAAGCAGGATCCCAATTACCGCCTGCGGCGCCGCCAGCCGAGAAAGACGCCTGCGAGCGTTCCCAATGCGATCGCGCCAGCCAGTTTTTTCCGGCTGGTGATAGGGATGAAGCGCGTTTCTTTGTCGCTCACTTCGATCACGCCGACGGGGATGGCGCGCACGCCGGCCCCGCCTCCGCCACCTTCGCCCTGGGTGCTCGAATTCCCGAGCCCGCCGGTTCCTGCTCCCGCTCCGTAGCAGTACATCAGCTTGGCGACCGGAATGACGGTTTTGCCTTGTGCGGAGATTGGTTGGCCATAAACGGCATTTACGCCGGCACCACTGAGAACACTTTCCTTAAGAGACTGCAAAAGAGCGGCGCTGCCCATGCGATGACTCCGTCGGAGAGGATAGGCTTGCTTCGATGCAGCCATCGTACTACCGCGGGGAATGATTGTGCGGGGGGAGGCTTATACCCCCTCCCCCCCATCGCTGGCGGCTTTGTCCATCTATTTGAAATTGCAGGGATAGATTCTCGGATCGAAGGGTATGTGTTTGAGAGGATGCGGTTTCAAGCTTCTATTTGATTCTGCTCGGCAAGGGGCTTCTGTTCCGCATCTATTTCATTTTGTTAGACAATTTCCTGGTATCCATTGCTATCTATTTGAATTCACGGGCCGAGAGTCAGTTTGATCGAAGGAGTCCCTCAAGGGGCTGAAGCCCGGCTGCTTTGAATCCAGGAGGCAGCCTGGGCTTGAGAGTCGGCGAATTTCTCAAGTTCTTCGTGGCCCAGGATCGCGAGCAGATCGGGTTCCGAGCCGCTTTCCGATGCGTGATCGAAGTAATTGCTCAGGATTAGGGCGAAGCGATGGGCAGCCATGGCGAGGATAAGTTGCGCTTCCGGGTAGGCCGGGATGACGGCGCTGATGAGATCGAGCTTCTCAATGAGGGCGTTGAGGAACCGGGGGAGATCCATGGCGTCGAGTTCGCGGCGGTAACGAGCGAGTCTCACGTCCAGAGCGTCCTGAGCGATACGGCGAGGCGAGCGATTGTGGTGGCGGCAGAAGGCGTGTCCACGAAGGGCTATGGCGTTGCAGCGGTTTCCGTCAGGCAGGGTGAAGGTGCAGATGGCGCAACCGGGCATGTTTGTCCTTTCTTTAGCGCAGAAATGAAAAGGACCGCCGGATAGCGGTCCTTCTGGATTCTTTGTCCTCTATTTTTATTTTACGAGATTGCGAGAAATAGTCGGCCACGAAGAGCAGGGATCAGGGCTCAGGGAGCAGGGATCAGGCAAACGAAAGTAATGGAAAGGCAGGGTGTAGGGGGTAGTTCCGCCTGCCGAGTCGTTTCACTCCGATAGCATGAACGAGAAAGAGAAAGGTCCTGGAATGTGGGATTACTGATGATTTCCGGCGCGGCTCGGTGCTCAAACGGCGATGGCGGACACCGTAGTTTGTGCTGACGCCGGGAAGAACTGCAACCGCAAGTTCGCTGCGCTCAGGAGACGGCTCGCGGCCTACGGCCACCGAATGTTGAGGGCGTAGATTTCCTGGTAGCCGGTGTCGCGGGTGAAAATGGGAGAGCCGTCTGGTGCGACGTTAATCCCAGAGCCATCCACGCGCCGAAATTCCTCCAGACTAGCGATGGTTTCAACCCGCTGGTCGGCGATTCGGAGCCGCAGAGCGGTCGGATCTGGGCCGCGGGTTGTGTAGTAGAGATACTTGCCATCCGGCGATAGCGCCCAGTCCGCGACGTTATCGCCTAATAAGATGCCCGGAGCGAAGTCGGTCCATTTCCGGGTTTTCAGATCGAAGCTTCGAAATCTATTGCCCTCGAGGGGGCCCCAAGCTATCAAGGTGTCTTGGTTAAGCCAGAAACCAAACATGTGTTTGGAAGACGGAGCGGCAAATTTCTTCCCGCTGCGGATGTCGACGATCACGCCTCCGCCCCCGCCGGGGGCGGCAATTTGATAGTAGAGATAATTTCCGTCAGGTGACCAAGAAGCGCCGAAGCCCTCATCAATTCGCTGAGGGGTCCCGCCTTCCTTAGCGATCACAAACAAGCCGTTCTTATCGGTCTGAAACGCGACTTTCGTTCCGTCTGGCGAAATGGACGCCTGCCAGACCTGCATCGGAGGGAAGGTCAGCTGGTTTGGTTCGGTGCCATCGATGCGGCTGCGCCAAAGGATATTGCCCGGATACGAAAGGTAGGCGACCCATTTCCCATCGCGCGAAAATGTCACATCTGTTGCCGAGACTCCGGAGAGATAAGGCGTGTACTCGCGTGAATGCATGTCATAGCGAACGAGTTCGCTGCGCTGCTTCGTGCCAAGGACAAAGATCTGCTTTCCGTCCCGGCTTGGGCAGGGTTGGGAGTAAGGGATCGGTCCATTCGTAAGACGAATCGGCTTCTCCTGGCGGCGGAAGAGCCCCGTTTCCATGGGAAGCAACCAAATGTCTGACTGTTTATCTGGCTCTTGAGGATTCTGCCATTGATACACGAGATACTTCTCGTCCGGCATCCAAATAAAATTGTATTCACCGTCTTTGAGTTTCCTAACCTCTCGAAGCCCTGTGCCGTCCACTCGTATTTCGAAGAGCCTGCTATCGCCAACTACTTCCTGAAAAATAAGAACTCGCCGACCGTCCGGTGAAGCCCAAGCTGTATTTCCAAGGAGCCCGGGCAAGGAAACCAGCTTACTCGGGTCTGAGCCGTCCTTGTTTGCGATGAACCACTGCGTTCTGCTGTCTGTTAGGTTGATATCTGCACCCAGAGTGACTTTAGCGAAGACTATGCGGCCATCGGCCAGGATATTCGCGGCCATCACTTTCAGAGTGCCGAGACGATGCGGCTCTCCTGCCGGGAGAGGAATCCACCACAAGGGGGCTCCTTCAATTGATGCCTTGGCAACAGACACGAGCAAGCCGGAACCATCGCGGGCGATGCCCTCAGGTTCTGCATCCGCTAAACCTGTTTCAAGCGAGGCAACCGGTCCACCTGTGACGGGCACTGCGGCCAATTTTCGACTACCAAACTCACCTTCTGTGAAGTAAATCCGCGCTCCGTCGGTTAGGATCTCGCTCTTTGGCTGGCCGTCGTCGGTCAGTTGCACAACGGATTCCACCAGGGGGACCACGGGTGGCATCCGCCACCATGTGACGAGGAGGGCGATGACTAGAGCCACGACCGCTGCGATGGCTACACCGAGTTTGTTACGGCGAAGATACTTGCGTGTGCGGTAAGCGATCCTCGGCGGGTGTGCTGTGACCGGCTCGTTGCGCAGGTAGCGGCCGATGTCGGAGGCAAGCTCCGAGGCTGAGGCGTAGCGGCGGGCGCGGTCTTTCTCAAGAGCTTTAAGAGCGATGGCGTCAGGATCTCCGCGTAACTGGCGGATGAGGGTGGGAGGGTCGGAGCCGCGGTTCTTGGCGGCGATCGCAGAGTCGCCGCCGAGCGTGGTGATCTTTGTGCTGGGGCGCAGCACATCCTGATCGCGGAGACGGTGTAGCACTTCCTCGTAGGCGAGTTTCTTGAAATCGAGCGGCTGCGCGCCGGTGAGCAGTTCGTAGAGCACGGCACCGAGCGAGTAGACGTCGGTGCGAATGTCAATGTCTTCGCGGACGGGGTCGGCCTGCTCGGGGCTCATGTATCCGAGCGTCCCGACCATGGTGCCCACGCGCGTGTACATGGTTTCGGCGGTGAGCTTCTGTGAAGTGGCCTTCGCCACGCCGAAGTCAATGATGCGCGGCATAGGCTTGCCGTCAATTTCGGTGACGAGGATGTTGGAGGGCTTGAGGTCGCGGTGAATGATGGCCTTTTGATGCGCGTGCTGTACGGCTTCGCAGACCTGGACGAAGAGCTCCATGCGCTGGCGGATGGTGAGCCTGTGCCGGTCGCAGTAGCCGGTGATGGGAAGACCGGCGACGTACTCCATGACGAAGTAGGGGCGGCCTTCAGGGGTTGATCCGGCGTCGAAGACCTTGGCGATGGCGGGATGGTCCATGAGTGCGAGAGCCTGGCGCTCGGACTCAAAACGGGCGACGACCTCGCGTGTATCCATGCCCTCCTTGATGAGCTTGATGGCGACGCGGCGGCGGACAGGCAGCTTCTGCTCGGCGAGCCAGA
>JAFAMZ010000218.1 GCA_019232935.1 Silvibacterium sp. | reverse complement strand
TTGAGCTGTTTTCGCATGTGGAGGAGAGGGGCATTCGGTGGGAGGATGATTCGGCGATCGAGTGCGCGCTGGTACAGCTATCAACGAATTTCCGGTCGCATGCGGGGCTGACGGATGAGTGGAACGGGATGTTTACTGCGGTCTTCGGACCGAATGCGCCGGTTCCCTTCTCGCCTTCGTATGCGGCTGAACCTGCTCTATTCCCGGATGCTGTGAAGGTGCATCCACAGGTGATTGGTGCGGCGGATCGTGCGAAGGCGACCCTTGAGGAAAAGAGCACCGCGCAGGAGCAAGAGGCGCGGCAGGTACTGGAGATTATCGAACGACATTTGCCGGCAATAGCGAAGTCGCAGGCTGCAGGCGGGGAGTATCGCGTGGCGGTCCTGGTGCGGGCACGGCAGCATTTGGCGAAGGTTGTGCGGCTGCTGCGGCAGCGCGGGATCGCGTTTCGAGCGGTGGAGATTGAGACGCTGGCGGAGCGGCAGGAGCTGCTCGATCTGCTGTCGCTGACGCGGGCGCTGCTGCATCCGATGGACCGGGTGGCGTGGCTGGGGGTGTTGCGTGCTCCGTGGTGCGGGCTGACGCTGCGGGATCTGCACACGCTGACGGGCGCGGACGATCGCGCGATGCGGCGCAGGCCGATGCTGGAACTGATTGAGGAGCGGCTCGGTTTGCTCGACACGGAAGCGGCGGAGCGGGCGGCGCGGACGGTGGGGGTTCTGAAGCAGGCGCTGGCGACACGATTCGCGGGAATCCATGCGGGATCATTCTCGCAGTGGATCGAGCGGACCTGGCGCAGCCTGGGCGGCCCGCTTTGCGTGGACGCGGCTGCGTACGAGAATGTGCAGACGTTCTTCGCCATGCTGGATGAGGTGGCCCCGGATGGGATGACGTGCATGACGGCGGAGTTCGATGCGGAGTTGGAGTGGCTGTTTGCGCAGCCCGATCCAACGGTGAGCGAGCGCGCCGGGGTACAGCTCATGACGATCCACAAGGCAAAGGGGCTGGGCTTTGAGGTGGTGATCGTGCCGGGGCTGGAAAGGAAGGCGGCATCGGATCCGTCGTCGCTGATTGTGTCGCTGGAGCGGACCGATGAAGACGGGCACGACGAGATGCTGGTGGCTCCGATCGGGGCGAAGGGCGGCGAGACGCATCCGACGTACAAGTGGGTGCAGCGGCAGCGGACAGCGCGGCAGGATGAGGAGATCAAGCGGCTGTTGTATGTGGCCTGCACCCGGGCGCGGCGGGAGCTGCATCTGCTGGGGATGGCGACGCTCACGCAGTCTGGGCTGAAGAGCGGCGACGCGAAGAGTCTGCTTGAGGTCGGATGGCCGGCGTTCGAGGCGAGGTTCGAGGCGCTGAAGGAGAAGGCGCAGGCGAAGGTGCTGGACTTTCCGCTAGAGTTGACACACCAGGGCGAGCTGTTCGAACTGGCGGCGGTGTCGGAGGAGCGGGGTCCGCGGCTGACGGTAAGGCGTCTGCCTCCGGATACGGATTTCAGCGCTCGTGGGAGAAATGTAACTGCGGCGAGCACAGTTGCGGTGGAAGGTGCGGCCGAGCTAGTGCGTCCGGAGGGGTCGCGCAGGGCACGGGTGGTGGGCAATGCGGTGCATAGTTTGCTCGATCAGTTGAGCCGGGGCCTGGATCCCGGTCAAATCGAGACGCGGGCGCGGGCGATGTTGCGGGCGGCGGCGTTTGCGGGCAGGGCGCTCGATGAGACTCTAAGCGAAGTTGTAGTGGCGGTTGAGAACTGCCGAAGCGATGCGGTCGGGCGGTGGATTCTGGAGCGGCATGCGGGGGCGCAGTCGGAAACGTCGTGGTCGCAGTGGATTGGCGAGGAGATGGTTACGCTGCGGGCAGACCGGGTCTTTCAAGCGGGGGCCGAGCCGGGTAAGGCGGGAGAGGGCTATCTGTGGATCATCGACTATAAGATGAGCGCTCCGGCCGGAGAGGCGGTCGAGGAGTTTCTCGCCATACAGCGGGAGTATTATGCTCCGCAGCTTGAGAGATATGCGGAGGCACTCAGGCAAGTTGAAGGCGAGGCGATGCCGGTGCGGATGGGGTTGTATTATCCGAGGATTGCAAGGCTGGACTGGTGGGGTGAGTAGCTACTAGCTTTTAGCTCCTAGCTCCTAGCTTCTCGGCTGTCGTCAGGCGGGGTGGATTTCGCTGACGCTCATGTGGTGGCGAACGTCGGCGCCGCGGACCCAGAAGATCACGTCCTCGGCTATGTTGGTGGCGTGGTCGGCAACGCGCTCGAGGCTGCGGGAGATCATGACGGCAGCGAGCGCCTGCGGGGCGAGGTGCGGCTGGTCTTTCATCACGTTCAGCAGGGTGAAGTAAGCTGTCTCGTTCAGCTTGTCGACGTTGTCATCCATGGAGAGCACGGATTCGGCCATGGCGGCGTCGGCCTCGATGAAGGCCTGGAGTGCTTTGCGAACCATGCCAGTGGCGAGCGAGGCTAATTTGGGCGTGTCGACGGGCAAATCGGCCATGGGAAAGGCCTCAAGCTCGCGCACGCGGTCGCTGATGCCGGTGGCGGAATCGCCGACGCGCTCGAGGTCGGCATTGATCTTGATGACGGCGAGGATGAAGCGCAGGTCGATGGCCATGGGCTGCTCCATGGCGAGAAGGTCAAGGGCCATCTGATCAACTTCGCGCTCGAAGCGGTTGATGGCCAACTCACCGCGGTCGACGAGGTCGCAGATAGAGAGATCGCGGGTGCGATAGGCCTCGACGGCGCGCTGAATGGACTGCTCGGCCATCCCGGCCATCACGAGGAGCTTTTCCTTCAAATCGTCGAGACTGCGGTGAAACCGGATTCTCGTCATCCGAACCTGCCTCTGGTGTTGTCTTTCCTTCCTGTTCGACGTCCCGCCGAACCTCGCGTGATCCAAGGCTTTCTTCAGCTGAACCTTACTTTATCCGAACCTTCCGGTGATGTAATCTTCCGTTCTCTTCCACCCCATCGCGCCAACTGCGGGCGCGCCGGGGACCCCGTCTTCAAGGTTGGCTGCCTGGTTGAAGAAGCACAACTTCATCCGAACCTTCCGGTGATGTAATCTTCGGTTCTCTTCCACCCCATCACGCCAACTGCGGGCGCGCCGGGGACCCCGGTTTCAAAACTACGTTGGCCCTTCCAGCTTGTACAACTCATCCGAACCTTCCGGTGATGTAATCTTCCGTTCTCTTGTCGCCCGGGTTTGTAAAAATCTTGTGAGTCGAATCAAACTCGACAAGCTTCCCGTTTAAAAAGAAGCCGGTGCGTTCGGCAACGCGGGCAGCCTGCTGCATGTTGTGCGTCACGATGACGATGGTGTACTGCGATTTGAGCTGAAAGATCAAGTCTTCGATCTTGGCTGTAGAGACCGGGTCAAGCGCGGAGGCGGGCTCGTCCATCAGCAGCACCTCGGGATCGACGGCGAGGGCGCGGGCAATGCAGAGGCGCTGTTGCTGGCCGCCGGAGAGGCTGGCTCCGGATTTTTTCCTGAGGTCCTTTTTCACCTCGTCCCAGAGGGCAGCGTTTTGAAGCGAGCGCTCGACGACTTCGTCGAGGATGCGCCGATTGTGAAAGCCGTTGAGGCGCAATCCGGCGGCGACATTATCGTAAATGGACATGGTTGGGAAGGGATTGGGCCGCTGGAAGACCATACCGATGCGGCGTCTCACTTCCACGGGCGAGATGTCGCCGTAGATGTTGGTATCGCCCATCTCAACCTTGCCCGTTACCCTTGCGATAGGGTTGGTCTCGTGCATGCGGTTCAGGCAGCGCACAAAGGTGGACTTGCCGCAGCCTGACGGCCCGATAAGCGCAGTGCACTCGTTGCCGGGGATGTGCAGGTTGATGTCGAGAAGGGCGTGGTTCGTGGCATACCACGCATTGAGATTTTCTACCTTGATTCCGACGCCCACTTAGCTCGCCCCTTTCAATACACCGCGCGTGGTCACATAGCGCACCAGAGATACCGAGATCACGATGAGACTGATTAGAACCAGCGCGCCGGCCCAGGCCAGGCGGTGCCAGTCGTCATAGGGGGAGAGTGCGTAGACATAAATCTGCAGCGGCAGCGCGGCGATCGGCTGGTTGATATTGGCGCTCCAGAACTGATTGCCGAAGGCGGTGAAGAGCAGCGGCGCGGTTTCGCCAGCGACGCGGGCAAAGGCCAGCATGCATCCGGTGATGACCCCGGGCGAAGCGGTGCGGAGAGTGATGGAAAGGACCGAACGCCAGTTGGGCACACCAAGCCCGAGCGCTGCCTCGCGGATGACGTGCGGCACCATGAGGAGCATTTCTTCGGTGCTGCGAGTGATGGTGGGGATCATCATGATGCCCAGTGCCACCCCTCCGGATAAGGCCGAGAAATGCTTCTGCGGCAGAACGATGAGCGCGTAGACGGCGACGCCCATGACGATGGAGGGCACGCCGTTGAGGACGTCAGCCGTGAAGCGGACGAGGTTGGCCAGCCTGCCTCCGCGTCCAAACTCGGCAAGAAAGATACCTGCGGCGATGCCGATGGGCACGCCGATGGCGCTGCCGACGACGAGGAGTACTGCGGAGCCGACAATGGCGTTGGCCATGCCGCCTCCAGTTTCGCCGACGGGAGCGGGAATCTTTGTGAAAAAGTTCAGATTCAGCGAGCTTGCGCCCTTGTAAAGCAGATAGCCGAAGATGGCGATGAGCGGGGAAATGACCACGATTGTGGCCAATATCGTAAGCGCCGTTGCGGTATGATCCGCAAGATTGCGCCAAACGCGGTTGGCTGCACTCGGTTTGTAATGCGTATCGTTCATTTGATCTGTGCTCTGGTTTTTGTGGGCAGGGCTCCAGGGGAATGTGGGCTTAGGCGACGCGCGCCGGCGCGCCGCGGGTGACGGCCCAGACAAGCAGCCGCGCGAATATGTTCACGACGATGGTGACGAGGAAGAGCGCGAGGCCAATTTCAATCAAGGCGCTGAGATACATGTCGTCGGAGGCTTCGCTGAACTCATTGGCGATAACGCTGGCCATGCTGTAAGCAGGGGCAAGCAGGTTCCTGACGATCTCCGGACGATTGCCGATGACCATGGTGACGGCCATCGTTTCGCCGAGAGCACGGCCCAAGCCAAGGATGATGGAGCCCACGATGCCGATGCGTGCGTTGCGGAGCACACTCATGCGGATCATCTCCCAACGCGTAGCGCCGAGAGCCAGAGCGGCTTCGCGCTGGGTATGCGGGACAGCGGACATGACCTCGCGCGTGAGCGAGGAGATGACGGGCAGGATCATGATGGCGAGGATGACGCCAGCGGCCAGCATGCCGATGCCGAAGTTAGGCTCGGTGAAGAGGCCGGTCCATCCGAGGAGCCTGATGAGCATAGGGTTGATGTGCTCACGCAGCAGGGGGACGAGGATGAAGACCGCCCAAAGTCCGTAGACTACGCTGGGAATCGCCGCAAGCAGCTCGGTAAGGAACGAGAGAGGGCCGCGCAGCATCCGGGGGCACATCTCGGTGATGAAGATGGCAACGCCCACGGCCAGCGGCACGGCAATGATCAGGGCGATGAGCGATGAGACCAGCGTTCCGAAGACGAAAGGCAGAGCGCCGAAGTTGCCGTTAACCGGATCCCAAGCGCTTCCGAAGAAGAACTTGATGCCAAACTTATGAATCGTCAACTGCGAGCGGGTGGTCAGCTCCCAGAAGATGAGTGCGACGATTGCGAAGATAGCGAGGGCGCATACCAACATCAGCCAACGGAAGGCGCTGTCGACCATCGCGGAGCTGCCCCTCGACAGCAAAAATTTTCGAATCGCCGAGGGTTCTGCCCCGAGCGGCGGCGTGCGCGGCTTTTCCCCTGCCGGAGAGGGCGCTTCAAACGGTCCCGGCACGCGAACTGGCTGCATCTTGAGGTTCACCATTGTCTACCCTAAACACCAAAAATAAAAGGACAGTTAATCCCCTTGAAAGAAAAGGCATAAGGATGGCCAAAATCTGGTTTCAAGCGGGCCTAAATCGTCCCAGGCGCAGGGGGTTGTGGAAAAAAGTAAATGGCGCGTCAGCGGAGGCCGGCGCGCCATGGGTTTCTTTAGTAGTTGGATTACTTGAGCTGTGCAACAGTCGCACGAACTTTATCGCCCACAGATGGCGGCAGCGGAGCGTAGTAGAGTGCGCTGGCTTCCGATTCGCCATGGTCAAGCATCCAGTTGAGGAAATCCTTAAGGACCTTGCCGTTGGCGGCATTCACGGCGGGGTTGGGGATCAGCAGCCACGTGAAGCTGGAGATGGGATAGGCATTCTTTCCGGGAGCGTTGGTGATGGAGACGCGGAAGTCGGCAGGCATGCTCTTGACACTGGCTGCGGCCTCGGTAACACCCTCGATGCTGCCCTTGACCCAGTTTCCGGCAACGTTCTTGATGTACCCGTACTGAATCTTGTTCTGCAGAGCATAGATCAACTCAACGTAGCCGATGGTTCCGGGAAGCTGGCGGACCATGCCCGCCACAGCCTCGTTGCCCTTCGCGCCGATACCGACGGGCCACGGTACAGCGGTGCTCCTGCCGACGCCGTTCTTCCAGTCATTGCTGACCTTCGAAAGATAGTCGGTAAAGATATAGGTGGTTCCGCTGCCGTCAGAACGATGAACGACGTTGATCCGCGAGTCGGGCAGCTTGACGCCGGGGTTATCTTTGGCGATACGGGCGTCGTTCCAGTTGGAGATTTTTCCAAGATAGATGTCGGCGAGGACGTCGGGAGAAAACTTGAGATCCGCGACACCGGGAAGGTTATAGATGGGCACGACGGCACCGAGTACCGTAGGGATGTGAACGATTTTGACCTTTGACTGGGCGAGCTGCTCGTCGGTCATTGGGCCGTCGCTGGCTCCGAAATCAACCGTGCCGGCCGTGACCTGGCGGATACCCCCTCCCGAGCCGATCGACTGGTAGTTGACCTGGACTCCCGAGTGCTGGGCGCTGTATTCGCTGAACCATTTGGAGTAAATGGGATACGGGAACGTGGCTCCTGCACCGTTCAGCTTTTGCGCCAGACCCTGAGAAGCTGCACACAGCGTGAGTGCGGCAGCCAACAACATACTCTTTTTCACGGACTCCCCCTGATGGAATTTCGCTCAAATTGTTACGGGTGATTGTTACAGTGCGTTTACGGGGCGATGAAAATGGGGAGAAACCGGATGAGCTATGGTAGGCAATAAAATATTCGGAATGAGAGGGTTGTGGGAATCCTGCCCGGAGACGAGATCTGGCCCCGGGAGACTGCCTTTCACCACAAAGGACACAAAGAACACAGAGAGACTTGTGAGTCCACCGCACGGACGCCAAGGACGCAAAGAGGGGTTCTCCAAGAAGGCGTTCTTTAGGCGAAGGAGTTCTTTAGGCGTTCTCGGTGACCGGAGCGGGGGTTGAGGCCAGCGGCAGCGTAAAGAGAAATGTCGCGCCCGAGCCGAGCTCGCTTTCGACGCGGATTGTGCCTCCGTGGGCAAGGACGATGTGTTTAGCGATGGCGAGGCCCAAGCCGGTGCCGCCAGACTCGCGCGAGCGGGCTTTGTCGACGCGGTAGAAGCGCTCGAAGATGCGGTCCAAGTGCTCTGAGCCGATGCCGGGGCCGAAGTCCTGGACAGAAAATTCGACGTAGCCGTTCATTTCGCGCGCGCCAACGAGCACACGCTTACCGCTCTTTCCGTACTTCATTGCGTTTTCGATGAGGTTGCCAAAGACCTGGGTGAGGGCGTCTTCGTCGGCGAACACGAGGGCCGAGCAGGCGCCGCCGGACTCGAGGGTCACGTCGGAGTCGAGGACCATGCCAGTCAGCGACTCGATGGCATCCTGCACGAGGGTTTCGGCGGAGACGGGTTGGAGCTTGACCTTGTAGTCGCCGGATTCGACGCTGGCGAGGGCGAGGAGATCCTCGGTAAGGCGCGTCATGCGGTTGGCGTTCTTAAGGATGGTGGCCAGGAATTCGCGGGCATGAGTGGGGATCTCCATCGTGTCTTCGAGCAGAGTTTCGACGTATCCGGAGATGGATGTGAGTGGGGTGCGGAGTTCGTGGGAGACGTTGGCGATGAAGTCGCGGCGGGTCCTGTCGGCGCGCTCGATTTCGGTTACGTCATGGAGGACGGCGACGGCTCCGCCGCCGGGAGTGGGCGCGGCGTTGACCTCAAAGACGCGTGTGGGCGCGACGGAGGTGGCCTTACCGCTACGGGGCTGACGTTCGTGGAGGGCGGTTTCGACGCAGGCCAGCACCTCGGGATCGCGAATGGCATGAACGAGCGCGTGTCCCTGTCGCATGGCAGCCGGGGCGATGCGCTGCATCTTAGTGTTCGACCAGCTGATGCGTCCGGCGGGATCGACGGCAATGACCGCCTCCTGCATGCTGTCGAGCAGGGCGGTGAGTTCGCGCTGCTTGGTCTCGAGGGCATTGAAGCTAGCCTCAAGGCGCGCGGCAGTCGCGTCAAGGGCGTTGGCGACGCCGGAGATCTCGTCGAGATGACCCTCCTGGACGCGGGCGGAGAAGTCTCCTGCGGCGATGCGATTGGCGAAGGTCACAATGCGGGCGAGGCGGGCAGCTCCGCGATGGGCGAGGAAGGCCGCGAGGAGCGTGGCGAGTCCCACGGCGATCAGGGAGACGAGTATCAGGTCGCGGCGCAGGACGCGCATGGTGTCGTGAATGCCAGCGGTCGAGGCGGCGAGGCGGACGACGAGCCTTGGGCCGGCGACGGCGACGTAGAGCTGGCCGTCGTGCTCGGCCTGCCCAACACCACTGGCGGTCGAGAGCGCCTGTTTAACTGCGGGCGGCGGTCCGGCGACGATAGGCGACTGGGAGCTGGCGAGCATTGCGCCGTTTCGGCCGAAGAAGGTGACCTGGGCTCCGGCGTCGGATTCTCCTCTGACGGCGAGTTGGCGAAGAAGGGCTGGATCGGCCGGATCGGCTTCGCGGGCAAGCAGCCGGGCCTTGCCGGCGAGCGATTGCGCGAGCTGATGGTGAAGCGAGTCCGCAACCACGTGCTCGAGGGAGAGATCGAGAATGGCTGTGCCGAT
>JAFAMZ010000197.1 GCA_019232935.1 Silvibacterium sp. | reverse complement strand
AAACCAGAACGCTGTCAGTCCGCGCATATCGGTGGGGCGCTACTTCCCTTCCGCCAACATGGTCGTCCATGCCTCGTACGATCGCGTTTTCCAGACGCCGGAATTCGAGAATATTTTGATCTCCAGCTCACCTGAAATAACTTCTCTCAATCCCAGCGTGCTGCGGTTGCCGGTCAAACCATCGCACGGAAACTACTATGAGGGCGGCCTCTCGAAAGCGTTCTTCGATACGCTTCGCCTCGACGTCAATGTCTATCGCCGCGACATGAATAACTTCGCCGACGACGATCAGCTTCTCAATACCGGCGTAAGCTATCCCATCGCGTTCGACCACGCCACAGTATATGGAGCCGAAGGCAAGCTCGACCTGGTCCACTGGCGCAAGCTCTCCGGATATGTCAGCTATTCCTATATGGTCAGCAACGCATGGTTTCCCGTTACCGGCGGTCTCTTTCTCGGCGATGAAGCAACCAGCGCTGAGACGGAGCTAACCGGCCACTTTCCCGGATCGCAGGACCAGCGCAATACCATCCGAACCCGTTTCTTTTATCAATTCGTTCCGCGCTTCTGGATGGCTGCCGGTCTCCAGTACGGCTCCGGGCTACCTTTCGCTTTCACGGGAACTTACGAGCAGGCCCTCGCCGAATATGGCCCCGCCGTCGTTGATCGCATCAACTTCGACCGGGGACGCGTGGACCCCAACCTATCCGTCAGCGCCTCGGCCGGAGCTGACGTATACAAATCCGACAAGCTCGCCATCCGCTTCCAGGCCGATGGCGAAAACCTTACCAACCGCCTCAATGTCATCGACTTCGGCGGACTCTTCTCCGGAAATGCCATCGCCCCGGTACGCAGTTTTTCTCTGCGACTCACATCTACTTTCTGACTCTTCTCAATTCACGACATCTCGGTGCAACATAGCCCGCTGCGCTGTGCATCCCTTCAACGAGGAGGGGGTACGTCAGCGATGACCACAAATTTAGATCCAAAGATGGTGGCTCTGGTCGTCATAGCAATCATCGCCATCCTGTTGATCATCTGGGCCGTTGTGCGTCAACGGCGAAGAGCAGGTCTGAAAGAACGGTATGGGCCCGAATACGAGCGAATCGCACGCGAGAGCGGAACGAGCAAGGCCGAAACCACTCTTCTCGAACGCGAAAGGCGGGTGGAGAAATTCAATATCCGGCCGCTTCCGGTGGACGAGCGCGAGCGTTTTGTCACCGAGTGGCGCAGCGTGCAGGCGCGCTTCGTCGATGATCCGAAGGCAGCCGTCAACCAGGCCGATCAGCTGGTCGATAACGTGATGCGCGCGCGGGGATATCCCATGAGCGACTTCGAGCAGCGCGCCGCGGATATCTCGGTTACGCACCCTCAGGTGGTGAGCAACTATCGGGCGGCGCATCAGATCGCCATCCGGCATCAGCAGGGCAACGCGACCACCGAGGATCTGCGCCAGGCAATGATCTATTACCGTTCGTTATTCGACGACCTGCTCGAGCCCGCACCGGCAGGCCCAAGGAGAGAGGTAGCGTAATGGCAGAACCAATTAGAAACGATGAGCCGTTAACCACCGGCGATATTGCCGGAAGGCGCGGCGACTACGCCGGGAACCCTAACCTGGCAGCAGAAGCTCAAAACCAGAACCCGCGCGGCCCACAATTGGTACAAGACGATCGCGCAAGCGAGGAACTTCGGAACGATGCCGTCAACAATTCCCCGGAAGGGAGCCGCGAATGGGATGGAAACCGCCCCGTTCCCGACCCGGCCAATTCAAATCCCGGAAACAATACCGGGCCACTTTTTAACGATTTGGAGATAAATGACTTCCGCTCGCGATGGGGCACTGTGCAGACGGAATTTGTAGACGATCCGCGCCGGGCGGTCCAGGAGGCCGATCAACTCGTCGCGAGCGTGATGCAACGATTGGCAGACGGTTTCGCTAAAGAGCGCGATTCGCTCGAAAAGCAATGGGACAGCGGCGATAACGTCTCCACCGAAGATCTGCGCGTCGCCCTCCAGCGCTATCGCGCATTCTTCGGCAGACTGCTCAACGCTGCTTAGCATTTTCAGAGGAAAGTAACTCCGAGAATGCATTTCAAAACGCCTGTTTCCCACTTGACAGGCGTGGAAGGGGCTTCCCGCTAGGGCGGCCCCTTCTATGTTGCGGTATCTGAAGAATCAATCCACTTCCCTGCTGACGTTAAGGAGCACGCCAATCGAGGCGAGCATGATAAACAGCGATGTTCCGCCGTAGGAGATGAAGGGTAGGGTGATGCCCTTGGTTGGAACGAGCGCCAGCACAACGCTGATATTGAAGAACGCCTGGATGAGCAGAGTCGCGGTGATGCCGAAAGCCAGGAAGCGGGCGAAGGGGTCTTTCGAGAGGATGGCGGCGCGCATCCCGCGATATCCGAGGACGATAAAGAGGCCGACAATGGCAATGGTTCCGATGAGGCCGAATTCTTCGGCGGTAACAGCGAAGATGTAGTCGGTGTGCGGCTCAGGGAGATAGAAGAGCTTCTGGCGGCTGTCCATGAAGCCGGTGCCGGAGATGCCTCCGGTGCCGACGGCAATGAGGGACTGGATGATGTGGAAACCCTTGCCGAGCGGGTCGGACTCGGGATTGAGGAAGGCGAGAATGCGGTCGCGACGCCACTTGACGCGGAAGAGCATGAAGTAGAGCACGGGAGCGGAGGCGAGGGCGGCCACTCCGAGCCAGCGCATGTTCATGCCGGCGAGATAGAGCATCAGCGCGGTAACTCCAGCGCAGACGAGTGCAGTGCCGAGGTCGGGCTCTTTCAAGATGAGTGCGATGAAGATGAGGCTGGGCAGAGCTGCGGGCAGGATGGTTCCTCGGAAGTCTTCGATGGTCTGCATGCGGTTCTGCAGGAACCAGGCAAGGAAGAGCACGAGCGCGGGCTTGGCGATCTCAGAGGGCTGGAAGGAGAGCGCGCCGAAGCGAATCCAGCGGTGGGTGGCGTGCGAGTCGTGCATGAGGAAGGCGACGAGCAGCAGCAGGACGGAGACGGCGACGGTCGGAAAGACGACGTTGGGATTGTTGTAACGTCGGTAGTCGATTTTCATGAGGCCGACCATCGCGGCGAGTCCCAGGGCGGCCCAGATGGATTGGCGGATCACGAAGGCGTAGGGCGATCCGAAGCGTTCCTTTGCCATGACGGCAGAGGCGCTGAAGACCATCAGCAAGCCGATGACGGTGAGGACCAGAGTTGCGCCGAACAGCCACTTGTCCACGCCTACGCGCTTTGCCATTCCGCTCCTATTCGTCCTGCCATTTCGGGGAGTCCGCGGCGGGCGAAGACGAGGTCTTTGAAGACCTGGCCACGCTGCTCGTAATTTTCGAACTGGTCGAAGCTGGAACAGGCGGGCGCGAGCAGGATGATGTCGCCCGGCTGAGCGGCCTCGGCGGCTTTCGTTACGGCGGCGTCGAGCGTGCCGGAGGGGATGATAGGCGCGGCGCCTTCGAGATGGGTGTGGACTTTCTCGGCGGCGGCTCCGATGGTGTAGATGGCTTTGACGCGCTCCTGGATTAGCGGGCGCATCACGCGGTAGTCGGAGCCCTTGTCCTTGCCGCCGAGGATGAGGTGAATGCCGGAGGGGAAGGCTTCGATGGCTTTGAGGGCTGCGTCGACGTTTGTGGCCTTGGAGTCGTTGTAGTAGTCAACTCCGTTGACGGTGGCGACGAATTCGAGGCGGTGCTCGACGGCGCGGAAGCGCTGGACGGCGTCGCGGATGACCTCGGGGGCGGCTCCGGCCAGACGGGCGGAGCAGACGGCGGCGAGCACGTTCTCGACGTTGTGCAGGCCTTTGAGCGGAATGGCGCTGACTTTCAGGATGAACTCGGGCGCAGACTGCTCGGTGGCGCGGAACCAGATGGCTCCGTCGTGAACGAAGGCTCCCTGGCGGATGATGCGCGTCCGGCTGAACCAGAAGATCCGCGACTTGGCACGGATGGCGGCGCGCTGGCCAACTTCGTCGTCGGCGTTGAGGACGAGGAAGTCTTCTGGCCGCTGGTTGGCGAAGATGCGCTCCTTGGCCGCGATGTAGTTCTCGAAGCTGCCGTGGCGGTCGAGGTGGTCGGGCGTGATGTTGAGGATGACGGCGATGTCGGGGCGGAAGTCAAAGGTGGTCTCAAGCTGGAAGCTCGAGACTTCGAGCACAGACCATCCGTCCGGGCGGGAGTGGTCGACGAGAGCGATGACGGGAACGCCGATGTTGCCTCCCACCCGCACGTGCGGGAAGGCAGCAGAGAGGATTTCTCCGC
>JAFAMZ010000311.1 GCA_019232935.1 Silvibacterium sp. | reverse complement strand
CAGAGCACACGGGATTGGGTTCATCGAGGTGTCCGCTTACCAGTGACGAAATATCGTCTCGTCGAGTCAGATGGTCGTCACATGACAGGGTTCTCGTTTTGGCAAATTCAGAGAACCGGAACAAGGCGCCATCAGTTTTCAATGAGTTACAAATCGTCCAGAGCGTAAGAATTTGCGGCCATCGGATTGCCGTATGCAATGTCTGGAGGGCTGAACCTCGTGCTCCGAATATCCATACAAAACGACTCAGACCCGGCCAAGCTGAAGCTGGAAGGAAAGCTTATCGGGCCATGGGCGAGCGAGTTGAATCGCGTCTGGTCTGAACTGAAGCCCTCTCTCGGCGCCAGGAAGGTATGCCTCGATCTCTGCGGCGTAACCGTGGTCGACCACGGGGGAGCCAGAACACTGCAAGACATCTTTCGCTGCTCAGGCGCAGAGATTATCGCAGATACCCCCCTGGCCCGATACTTTGCTACCAAAACCATGTGCGGGATGCCGCGAAAAGACACGAAGGAGAACTGACATGCACGCTTCCCAAGCGGTCGAACTGCAGCATGATTGTCGCAGTTGCACCCTGAAGCATCAGGGTTTTTTCTGCGACCTTACGCCTGAAGCAGCGCGGGATTTTGACGTGATACGGTCTTCAACGATGTATCCCGGCGGCACGGTACTCTTTCTGGAAAGAGATTCGTTCCGCGGTGTCTATCTGCTCTGTACCGGAAAAATCAAGCTCACCATCAGTTCCCGGGGAGGCAAGACGCTTATCCTTCGCCTCGCCCGTCCCGGCGAGGTGCTCGGGCTGATGGCCGCAATTTCCGGCACTCCTTATGAAGCTACCGCGGAAACAATGGAACCATGCCAGCTTGCCTTCATTCGCAACGACGATTTTTCGCGTTTCGTCCACAAGTATCCTGAGGTGTACCGATCGATGCTCTGCCAGATCAGCGCGCAATACTTCGGCACCTGCCGTCAGATACGCAATATCGCTTTGTCCGCATCGTCGCGTCAAAAGCTGGCCCGGCTTCTCCTGGACTGGTCGGCAGACGGGAAAGAGACCAGCGAAGGCACGCGAATCAGCGTACCGCTCACTCATGAGCAGATCGCCGAGTGTGTCGGCTCTACGCGCGAGACCATTACTCGCATTCTGAGCGAATTCAAGAACCGTCACCTGGTGGCGCTGAGGGGAGCAACCATCGTGATTCCAGACCGCTCTGCTCTGGCGGCTATCAGCGGAGAGTAGCCGCCTCGGCTATTTCGCCGGGCTAGGCGACGACGAGACCGCCAGGGGTGTGACGCGGTCTCTGCCGGAATCGAGCAATCCTTCTGCATCCGCAATCCGCCGGTGCAGGCTCCACGCCAGGTACGCCAACTTCACTCCCACAAAGCAGAAATAAACGCCCAGCACCCAGGTAGCATTATGGTTATTGAGTTGTTTTGCGATCCCGGCCAGGGCTCCTGAAAACGCAATTGAGGCCGCGCCGAAGAGAAACACGATGCGCTGTTCCCATCCATGGCGCTTCTCTCGCAAAGCAATGGCAATTCCCAAAAGTCCAAAAGCCAGCGCATGAATAGCGGCCAACAGCAGCAACCATTCAAGCGAGATCGGCGCATAAATGCCCAGATAAGCCCCCGCCGTGGCAAATGCCAGCCCGCTCAGCAGATAGAATGCCGACCGCTGTAAATGCCTGGTTCCATCGCCCCACGCTGCTACCCAGTCCGCGAGAGCGCCGAGAAGAAGCGCTGCGCTGGCCATGAGGATCGCCAGTACCACGGAGACCGCCTCAAAAAGCGGGTTAGTCATTCCGGCGGCCAGATACAGCAGCGCTCCCCCGAGGCAGAAAGCGAGAACCCCATGCACAATGAGAATTCGCAGTTGAGTATTGAAGGCTTTCAGCATGTAATCGCCACCTCTTCCAGGACTTCCTGGTTGAGAGGATAAGGAACACACGGGACGCACAGTACAGGGCAATCAGCCTGCGAAATCAACCGCAGTACCGTGCTGGTATGAAAGTCCTCTTCTGCCAGCTCGATTCCGGGTGATCCAAGAACGATCAGGTCGGCATGAAAGCCTTTTGCATGGTCCACGATTACCCTCGCTGCTTCGCCTGGAGCTACTATGTGCTCCACCGGCAGTGTGTGCGATTCGTTGACGGGGGCCAGAAAGCGCAATTGCTCGATATAGCGCTTGCAATCATTGGCGTCCGATTCGTCTGCGGCATGGACCACCATGAGTTGCTCATAGGCGATCCGCTGCGCATGGCCCAGTGCAGACAGAGATGCCGCCGAGAAGTCGGTGGCGACCAGAACGCGGCTCCAGTGCCCGGCGCGGGGCAGATGCCCTTCAGAATCGGGTGGCACGGTGAGCACTGGGCATTCTGCCCTGGCGAGAAGCCGTCTGGCGACGGAACCGAGCGCTGCCCTGCCGATCCCCGTCTTTGCGCGCGTGCCAAGCACGAGCAGATCGGCCTGATGGTCTTCGACGGACTGGAGAATCCGCTCAAATACAATTCCCGTCTCCACCACAGAATGGATAGGAATTCCGTGCCGGACAGTGTCTTCCTCTATTTTTCGCAGCTCTTCGCGGGCGGCCTGGTCGGCAGCTGCATACTTCGGGACTCCGTCAGGAAATGCGTAGCCGACCGGATCGATCACATGAACGACCACCATCACGGAGTTGTGCCGCAGCGCAATCGACTTCGCGTAGCGAAGCGCCGACGACGAGGTGTCGGTGAAATCCGTCGCTACGACGATCGTCTTGAATTGAAGCCGGTTCCGGGTGTTCATTTCATTTTCTCCCTGGCATTCAAGTGTCTTTCACAGAACGGTTGCGACTCAGTGATGCCGGTCACAGCAGGTGTCAATCGGTCGGCACCGGAATGGTCAGCACCGGGCACTCTGCATTTGCGGCCACGCTGTAAGCGGTGCCGCCGGCAAAGCGGCCCGCCAAAGCAGCCGTTGCTTTATGTGCTCCCATCACGATGAGTTTGGCACCATGCACCCGCGCCTCGTTCAGGATCGCCGTATCTGCGTTCCCGAAATCCACGAGCAGGGTAGTGTTGGCATTTCGGGCCGTTTCCGGAAGAAGTTGCCGGATTTTGTCCAGCGCTTCCGCCCTGGCGCACGCTTGTTCAAGCGCGAGGATGTCAGCATGACGTTCGATAGCGTGGAGCAGCAACAGATGCGCCTTGTGAGCAGCGGCGATTGACAAAGCGCAGGCCAACGATCGCTCTGCGTGTACAGTGAAATTGACTGCGCACAGTATTGGATCGACAGCCGCTTCTTCTTCGCCCCCGAAGCGAAAGCGCGGACCGACGGTCAGGACTGGTTTGGAGCAGGTGCGGAAGGCCAGCTCTGCGGTCGATCCAAGGACAGTCTTTTCCAACCCGAGGTGGCCCGCCGTCCCGATAACAACCAGGTCTGCATCGTTCAACTCCCGGAGCAGATCGCGCGTACTGCCCACACAAAGAGCGGCGGTGCAGTCAATGTCCCTGAGCCACGGCTCATGAGCCATTCTCAACAGCCGGTCTTCGAGATTCTCCCGTAAAGTGTCGAAGGCTTCTGTAGCCAGTGCGGCTTCCGGAGCAGCGCATGCGGATGATGGCGGAAGATAGGCGTGTGCGAGTACGATGCCCGCTTCATAAAATCGCGCCAGCGTTGCCGTGTAACGGAGAGCGGCATTTGCCACCGGAGAAAAATCCGTGAGAACTGCGATTTTCTTGATACTGAGTGCGATGTCCGTTGCAACTGGATGAGTCATGGCCGCGACCTTTCTATGAAACCTGATTTCAGGTCATGACCAATCCTCGCCCGTTCCGGGCTGATGCTGCCGTGACGAGTGTCACTCGGCCCGGTTGCAAGGAGAGGCTCGAGGCACGCGCCAATTGTGTACAACATACTCAAGGAGAGAGCATGGGCGGTTTGATTCCTTTAGGGGACGCGTCACGCCGGCCAAAACACGCGCCCGTTGTCACTCTCCTCATCATTCTGGTGAACGTGTATGTCTTTGTGCTTGAGCTGAAGGGCGGGGATGCTTTTGTGCTCCGCTGGTCGGCGATCCCGGCGCGCATTGTCGCCGGACATCACTGGATTACGGCGCTTACATCCATGTTCATGCACGCCAGCTGGATCCACATTATCGGCAACATGATCTTTCTGTGGGCCTTCGGACCCGAAATCGAAGACCGTATGAATCCGCTCCGCTTCCTGATTTTTTACCTCGGCGGCGGGATGGCTGCGCTTCTCGCTCAGATCGCTTTCGACCCCGGCTCCAAGGTTCCAAACCTAGGCGCCAGCGGGGCAATCGCCGCGGTAATGGGCGCGTTTCTGCTTACTTACCCTCGGGACAGGATTCGCTCAATTCTCTTCATTCTTCTCTACATACGCATCACGTTCATACCCGCCATCCTGCTCATAGGATTCTGGTTTCTGATCCAGTTGCTGAATGCCGGAGCCGTTTCCGCAATCCATCCCGGCGGAGTCGCTTACGTCGCCCATGTCGCCGGGTTCGTGTTTGGAATGGCCACGGTGCGCCTGTTCGAAGATCCACGGCGGATTGGATGAACGGTTCGCACGCCACGATCAAGCGAGCGGAGCTCGTGGCAATTGTTCCAGAGGAATATAGAGCAGCTTTGGTGGTCGCTGTAGGACTCGAACCTACGACCTCCTGCGTGTGAAGCAGGCGCTCTAACCAACTGAGCTAAGCGACCTTGAGGCGGGAAGACCTGAAAATCCGCGAACAAACCTGAGCGGAACAACAAATCCTAGACTAACATTGCCGTCACAGGCTGCCAAACGGCCTTTTCGACCCATCCCATGCGTGGGCGTCAACTCCGGCGCGCGCGGACACGGCCGCCGGATACAATCGTAGGACGGAAGAGATGTCCTATACGGAACCATTCCCGGCCCCTGATCGTCATGCATCCGCAGGCGACCGCGGTGACCCCGGCCGGAACGGGTCGGCTGACCCGCAGATTTCTGCCTTCGCCACGGCGCAACCTGATCCCGATTTCCCGCAACCTCCGGCTGGGAATGGGGTTGATGAGGATATGGCGACCGTTGCCTTAGATTCCGCGCTTTTGAAGGGAGTCCAGATCGATCCAGCCCCTGGCCGGACTGCCCGGGGCGGCGAAGCGGTTGACTGGAACTCCATGAGCGACGCGGAGATCATGCTCCGCGTTCGGGAAGGGGATGATGCGGCATATAACCTGCTGGTGCAGAAATACCACAAGCCGATTATCCATTTCATGTTCCGGATGGTGCATAACCAGGCAGTCGCAGAGGAACTGGCCCAGGAGGTTTTCCTTCGGGTATATCGCTCGCGCCAGACTTATCGCGCCGAGGCCCGATTCACCACCTGGCTCTATCGCATTGCGACGAACCTTGGCGTGAACCACGCGCGCGACACGAAGCACGAGCGCGCGGCGCAGAACATCTATCTCGACCAGCCCGACCCGGAGACTGGAACCACTCCGGACGTCGCGGACGTGAGGGCAACGGTCGAACAGGAGCTTGTGCGGGACGAGCGAATGAAGGCTATCCGTCAGCATGTGATGGCATTGCCCGAGCGGCAACGTACCGCCGTGCTGATGCACAAGTATCAGGGCCTGGATTACAAGCAGATTGGGGAAGTCCTCAAACTGAGCGAGTCGGCAACCAAGTCGCTGCTGTTTCGCGCTTATCAGACGTTGCGCGAGCGGTTGAAGGATTTTGTTTAAGGATTGGAAGTATTCAGAAGAAGGTAATTATTATGATCTGCCGGATTGCAAAAACGAACCTTGAGGACCTGCTCCTTGACCCGGGGAAAGTTCCGGTCGAGGTGCGCAAGCATGTAGAGGATTGCGCGGAATGCCGTCACGAGCTTGCCACGCTCGAATCCACAATGCTTGCACTGGATGGCTGGGAGGCGCCGGAACCGTCTCCGTTTTTTGAGGCCCGTATGGCGGCGCGCCTGCGCGCCGAGCGTGATGCGCCGCCTGCCGGCTTCTTCGAGCGGATGCGCGCCCGTCTGCTCTACAGCAGCAATCTTCATCTGCGTCCCATGGCGGCCGGAGCGCTGGCCCTGCTGCTGTTGATCGGCGGAGGCACGTACGTCGGAGTGATGAACTCGAACCAGACTTCGGCCTCGTCAGCCACGGTTCGGGATCTGCAATCCCTGGATGAGAATTCGCAGGTCTTTCAGCAGTTGAATACGCTCGACCAGCAGGATGACGAATCCGACAGCGGCCAGTCGAACAGCAACCTTTAATACGGTTGCCAATACTCCCGGAGGGCGCTTTAGAGCCCGTCAAAGAGACCAATGACGATGCGTGCATGGCAAAACTCGAAGCTCCGCGGAGGCTGGCTGACCAGTCCCGGTGTGCCTCTGGTTTCTGCGCTCGCACTCGTTACCCTGCTGCTGTCAACCGGATCTGCACTCGGCCAGCATCAAGGCAGCAGCCAGCCGCACAGTGCGCCTGCACCCCATGCTGCCCCCGCGCCCCAGGTCCATCAGGCTCCTCCCCCACAGAACCATCCCGCGCCCGCTTATCCACAGCCTCACAGCACACAGCAATATCCGGAGTTGAGGGCGCCCGCAAATCCAGGCGGGAACGGCTCGCATTACATCGAGCCCGGGCCGAAGACCTCCTACGCCAACATCCGCCCCGGCACGCAGCATCTTCCGGAGTGGCTCAACAACCACCAGAACCTGTCTCCGCAGCAGCAGGAGGACGCGCTCCGGCGCGAGCCCGGCTTCCGCGATCTGCCTTCCGACCAGCAGCAGCGGCTCATCAATCGCCTGCACACCCTCGACGAGAAGACGCCCGAGCAGCGGCAGCGCATCCTGGCACGCAACGAGGCCTTCGAGCACCTTGCCCCCGAGCGCCAGCAGGAGGTCCGCGGCGCTTCCCAGGCCCTTTCGCAGATGCCGCCCGATCGCCAGCAGGCCGTGCGGCGCGCCTTCCAGCAGCTTCGCCAGATGCCGCCTCAGGACCGGCATCAGATGCTTAACTCCGGTCCCTACGCTGCGCAGTTCACTCCTCAGGAGCGCACCGTGCTGGGAAACCTCCTCTCCATAGAACCTTACCAGCGGCCTGGAACGCCGGTTCAGCAGCCTTACTTCGGGCGCTAAACACTTCGGGCGCTAATCAAAAGTATTACAATGCGTGCAGCCAGTTCCGCTGGCGCGTTGAGATTTGCGCGCGGGAGATGGTCATGGCTGGGACGCTCATTCACTTCGGGGCCGACAGATGCAGCCGGATGCTGATCCTCAGCAGCGTTGGCTACCTGACGAACGGATGCGAGTCCCTGACGCAGTTCAGTCAACTCCTCCAAGAGAGGACCGACACTCAGGCCATCCTGCTCGCCGAGAGCAGCAGGAGAGAGCGCCGCCAGGCAGTGACACTCGCCCGATCATATTCTGTCGCTCCGCTCATCCTATTCGATGACCTGAACACGGGGGAGGGGGAAAAGGAATTCGATCTGGTCATTCCTCCCCTTACGCGCCCCGAAGAGTGGCTGGACAAAATTGCCGCGACCATCGCTCAGTCACGCGCCTTGATACAGGACTCCGCCGCCATACGCGACCGCTCCCAATCCCTGGTCACGGAGACGAAACTCCTGGGACAGAAGTCTGCTTTGGAACGCCGGAGGGCGGGAGAAGCGCGCGCGCACATCGATAGGGTAATTCGTGGTGAGCAGGGCACCGACTTTCCAGATGAGACCTGATCTTGCAAGCGAGACACGGGGGCTCCAGGGCCGGCTGTCTACTTCTTCAGCATGTTCTTCGCGATAAACAGCACGTTAGCGGGACGTTCCGCCAGCCGGCGCATGAAATACGGATACCACTCCGCCCCGAACGGCACGTAGACGCGAACGTTATAGCCCTCGGCCACCAGCGCTCGTTGCAGGTCGCGACGCACTCCGTAGAGCATCTGGAACTCGAAAGATTTCCGCTCGATGCCGCGCTCCCTGACGATCCGTTTCGTCGCCTCAACCATGGCCTCATCATGCGTTGCAATTCCGTGATAGATGCCGCTGGTCAGCAGCATCTCCGTCAGCTTCACAAAATTCGCATCGACGTCGGCCTTCTCAGGAAAGGCGATGCTAGGCGGTTCCTTATAGGCGCCCTTGCATAAGCGGATCCGAATGCCATCGGCGAGAAGCCCTGCGATGTCCTGCTCGCTGCGCCGCAGATAAGCCTGAATCACGATGCCGACGCTGCCGCGGTTCGCCGGAATCGCGTGCAGGTTCCGGACCAGATCTATGGTGGGCTGCGTGTACTCGCTGCCCTCCATGTCCACACGAACGAACGTCTTTGCCGCAACCGCATGATCAACCAGTCCGGACACGATCTCCCGCGCCAGCTCGTGCCCAAGGTCCATGCCCATTTGCGTCAGTTTCACGCTGATGTTCGCCTTCAGTTGCCGCGACGCGATCGCATCCAGCAGCCGGTGGTAAATATCTGCATGCCGCTTCGCTTCCTCCGGCGTGTTGACATTCTCGCCGAGGCTGTCCAGAGTTGACGCGATGCCCTGCGCCTGCAGCGATCGCGCCGCTTTAAGCACATCCTCGACCTCCATGCCCGCAACAAAACGCGAAGACATGCGGCGGCCCATTCTGGAACTCTCCGCAAAATGACGGAGTGTCTGGTTGCGCGAGCACGCAATGAAGGTAGAGCGTAGAATAGCCATGGAATCCCGGGCGAAGTCGAACTTCCCATTTTCGCACACTCAAGTAAAAAGCCCGGAATGCCGAGATGTTTGATAGCGGCCGGAGTTCACCGGCGAAGATCGAAAAGTCGTGCGCCATTTCAGGCCGAACGCTTGCCGGGTTTCCGGCGTCTCATTTAATAAGGGAACTGAAGAATTAACGCGGAGTAAAATTTCCCGGAAGAGGCAACTCGCCGCTGCTCCGGCGAATCAAAGATGGGTCAGTTTTAGTGCCCGGTGCGCGGCCGGGCCAATTCGGAGAAATATCTCAATGCTGGATCATTGCGCTAACCCCAAATGCGCGAAACCGCTCCGGTACCTCCGGGAGGGCCGTATATTTGTCTTCGACTCGCTCTCGTCCGCGCCGGACGGCAACGCCAAGCGTGCTCACCGGCTGGAACATTTCTGGCTGTGCGGCACTTGTTCGAAAACCCTGCTCCTTGCGAAAACCCAACAGGGAATCCAGCTGGAGAGCAAAGCCGAACATACCGGCTCATTCATCCATGCTCAGGCCTCCTAATCTGGTTTTCTGCAACGGCCAATCGCCTGTGATCTCATCGATGCTTCCCGGGACTCGAATTCCGGAACCGGGAGCATCGATCCGGTAAGAGTAAGGGCCCTCCCTTTCCGGCTTCCCGGCACCGTCTCCCCCACTTTCCGCGCGCGCGAAAATAATCTCGCATCTACTATGGTTGAAAGGGGTTACCCTAGAGACTGGAGCGCAGCCCACCATGACAAAGGCAGAATTGGTTGAGGAAGTGACGCAGCTTGGCGACCTGACACGGCGCGATGGCGAGGTGATCGTGGATACAATCTTCGACGCCGTCATCGGCGCCCTCAAGGCAGGCGATAAGATCGAAATCCGCGGATTCGGCAGCTTTCGCATTCGACAGCGCAAGCCCCGTATCGGCCGCAACCCCAAAACCGGCGCAAAAGTTGAGGTACCGGCCAAGAAGGTTCCTTACTTTAAGCCGAGCAAAGAGCTGCGCGACCTCGTCAACCCTCATGAAGCAGCCGGGAAATCCGCTCCATCCTCCGGCGGTAACGCGGGAGCAGCAACTTAGCTCAGCAATTCAGACCCGGACAATCCCGATCACTGACAGCATCCGTCCTGTACATCCGCCTTCCGCGCGATAGGAGAAGTAGCGGTCTGTCCGGCAGGCAGTACACTCGTCCAACTTCACGATTGCGCTCGCCGAGAGCCCTGCTTCGAGCAGTTGCCGCCGGTTTGCCTCGGCAAGGTCGAGGTGCGGTTTTCCGCCGATGTCGCAGAACAGCTCAGCGGCGTAGGAGAAGTGCGCGCTAAATTCTCTAATCACTTCCTCCCCGACTGCATAGCAGCACATTCCGATCCCCGGACCGATCGCGGCGATCAGATCTCCGGGATCGCTGCCGAACTCCACGCGCATGCGGCCCACGCCGTTTTCCACGATCCGCTTCAGCGTGCCTCTCCACCCGGCGTGAAAGGCCGCCACGGCGTGCCGCTGTCGATCCGCCACCAGCACCGGGATGCAATCAGCTGTTTGGATCCCGAGCAGAACGCCGGGTTGCGTGGTCATGATCCCATCGGCAGGCTCCAGGGTGGAATCTGCTGCAGTGCCAAACGCTGTCAAAATCCTGACATTTGAAGAATGAATCTGGCGCACTGTCGCCAGCGGAAACCGGAGATCGCGGGTAACGGCCTTCAGAAAGAGCTCGCGGTTCCCGGCGACATTACCCCGGTCATCTTCGGCTGTAAATCCCAGATTGAGCTCTCCGGAGCCGCGTGATCCGCTGTATGCCGTGCTGACGCCGCCTCCCCGAGTGCTGAACCCGTGCAGCAGCCAGGGAATATCGGCCATGGGCGCGACCTGTATGACCTGGATACCTGTGCAAGACGAAGCCATGCGCTCATTCTAAAGGCGCACAACTTCTAAAGGCGCACAACCTCTAAAGGCGCACAACCTGGGGGACCGCGAGTATTGAAACGGGACCTCAAAAAGCGAATGGGCCCGCTTTCCGGCGGGCCCGCTCAAGAGGCAATAGGGAGGGGAAACAACGGGATCGGTTTTGAAGAGAGTCCGCCGCAGCGGACCGTAAAACAAAGTAGATGCACTACGTTTGGTAGGTTCGGGAAACCTGAAGTTGCCTCTAGTATTGCCGCTTTAACAAGCAACTGAAAGGCCAAAGTTGCACCTCATCCAGCCAATACTTAGTGTCACCGAAGTACGGGCGAGAAATAACTGATTCTAAGAGACATTCTTCTTGACTATGCGAAGCAGCCTGGCTCCGCAGTCTTGCTGCCAATCTCGCATAGAGCCACAAGTGGAACTCACGTACCACTATGAAGCATTGATATTCCCATTTTGGAACGAGGTTTCCACCTCAAGCTGCTTGATCTTATTCAGCAGCGCCTTGTAGCTCACCCTTAGCCTTCGAGCCGCCTCCCGCCGGTTCCAGCGCGTATTGACGAGCATCTGCTGGATCGCATGCCGCTCCGCCTGCCACGCTGCCTGGCGGCCGATCTCCAGCAGTGATGGCTCCGAGCTCAGCGGAAGTTCGATCGTCTCACGCTCAGGAGTCTCCGCGGCCTGATCCACTGTGTGCAGTGACAACTCCCGGACGATCTGAGTCGCATCGCCCACAATCACATAGCGCTTGCACAAGTTTTCCAACTCACGGATGTTGCCAGGCCAGGAGTAACGGATCAGGGCCTCCATGGTTTGCTCCGATAGAGGAGCCACATTGCGCCCATATACCCCCGAATACTTCTCGATGAAGTGCCGAATGAATACCGCTATTTCATTCCGGCGCTCGCGTAGCGGAGGGATATGCACCGTTACAACATTGATTCGATAAAAGAGATCTTCCCGGAAAGCCCCCTGAATGACCAATTGCTCGAGCAGTTTGTTTGTGGCGCAGAGCACGCGTACATCCACCGCCGTGTCGACTTTTGCGCCGAGAGGCGCGAATTGCCCGTCCTGCAGAACGTGAAGCAGCTTGGCTTGCAGGGATGGATGCATTTCGCCGATTTCATCCAGAAAGAGCGTGCCCCCATTTGCCAGTTCGAACTTTCCCGGCTTGGTTCTCTGTGCCCCTGTGAAAGCGCCTGCCTCGTAACCGAACAGCTCGCTTTCCAGCAGGTCGTTCGGAATTGCCGCGCAGTTTACTTTCACAAACGGTTTTTCGCTCCGGTGCGATAGAGAAAAAATCAAACGTGCGGCGATTTCCTTGCCGACGCCGCTCTCCCCGCGGATCAGCACGGTTGCGCTGGTCGTTGCCACCTTTTCGATAGTCGCGCGAATCTCCGCCATGCGTGCCGAGGAACTGAAGAGGCCGGGAAGCTCCTGGCCGCCAGCTGGAGCGTTCGATGCCACACTCATACCGTTATCCGGTGCTTCGGCAACATTTCGGACAAGCGAGTCCAGCAGTGGTTCGAGTTTCGAAGCAATCTCTTGCTGGCTGATGGGAAGGGTAAGCAGTGCCGCGGCGCCAAGCCGGGCTGCTTCGAATGCCAGCTCCGCCTGAGGAAGCGCAACTGCCACAATTGGAATCCGGCAGGACGCGCTGCGCAGAGATAATAAAGTCCCGCTGCCCGGCTCCACCTCCAGCAGAATTACGTCGGGCTTTTGGGTTCGCACGGCCTGCACGATGTCTGCGCTGCGGCGCACTTCAGACGTGTCGCCGCGGGCACGCAGATACCCGCGCAGAGCACTGCGGGCGTTGGTTTCCTGCACCGCCAGCAGTGCCCGAATCTTTTTCGCTTCGGGCATATTGGTTGGGATTGATTGTATTCCGAAA
>JAFAMZ010000284.1 GCA_019232935.1 Silvibacterium sp. | reverse complement strand
CCGACGAGCTGATGTATCCGATCGCGAACCGGGGATCGTAGGCCATGGCAACCAGCGCTGCCTTGCCATAGCGGGAATGACCCTCCACCCCCACCTGGTGCGCGTCCACAGACTTGTCGGTCTCAAAATAATCCAAAGCCCGGCTGGCGCCCCATCCCCAGGCCCGCAGAGCGCCCCAGTCGTCGGGTTTGCGCGGCTGTCCCTTGTTGCATAGGCCGATGATTCCCTGGGTTAAGCCAGCACCGTTGTCGGCCTGCACGCTGGTAGGAATGTAGACCGCATATCCCCAGCCCTTCGCCAGCACCTGCTGCTGCCAGGTCGGTCCCGGATAGACTGGCTGCGGCGGCAGGCGCTTCATCAACGCCGCCATGAATGCCGGGTCGAACGCGAGCTCCATCATCACCGGGACCGGCCCTGTTGCATTTGCCGGAGTCGTCAGCGAGAGCTGAATTTCGACATTCACCAGCGGATAGCTCGAATTGTCCACGTGCCCCACCAGCTTCTTGGTGATGACGGGGACATCGCCATTGGACTCGCGTGTTGTGCTGACGACCTCCCAGCGGACCTTTGGCGTGTCGGCGGGCATACGCCCGTAAATCTCCCGGTCGAAGTACTCGACGATCTCCGGCTGGCGCTGGGTCCACCACATCTCCGCGCTCACGACTTTCTTCCCGTTGTTCAGAACAAGCGGATCCGGCAGATCAGGATATGGGTTCGCCTTCGCCTCGTCGTAGTTCGCCGCGTAAGGCGATTTGGGATCACCGTCTGCGCCCCGCCGTATCGAAGTGATGTGAAGCGCGTCCATCATGCGCTGATGGTCCTGCTCGGCGGTGAGCTGGAGGGGCGGTGTGGGAGCGTTCTGTGCCGGAGCGCCCAAAGCCAGGCAGGACAGAGCGGCAAGAAAAAGCCGGACGCGCACAGACAAACCTCCCGAATGCAGCCCAGGCATAGCGACCCCGCAGATTTTGTTCAACACACGTACGAGTTGGCCTGTCCAGCGACTTGGGCCATATCAGAGCCTTGTTATTCCTTCGCCGCCAGCTGCTGCGCCTGCAGCGTTACCAGTTCGCTCAGATCCTTCTTCTCCAGCCCGTGGACCTGCTTGTTGAATTCGTCCACCTTACTCGACCAGTTCATCGAGCAAAATTTCGGCCCACACATCGAGCAGAACGCCGCTTCCTTGTAGTAATCGTCCGGAAGCGTCTCGTCGTGCATCGCCCGTGCCGTCTCCGGATCGAGCGACAGCGCAAACTGCTTCTCCCAGTCGAAGGTGTAGCGCGCGTAGCTGATCGCGTCATCCCGGTCGCGCGCGCCCGGACGGCCCCTGGCGATATCCGCCGCGTGCGCCGCGATCTTGTAGGCGATCATGCCGTCCTTCACATCCTTCTCGTTCGGCAGGCCCAGATGCTCCTTCGGAGTCACATAGCAGAGCATCGACGCGCCATGCCACCCGATCATTGCCGCCCCGATTGCCGAAGTAATGTGGTCGTAGCCGGGCGCGATATCCGTCACCAGCGGCCCCAGTGTGTAGAAGGGTGCGCCGAAGCAGTATTCGACTTCCTTGTCGACCTGCTCCTTGATCTTGTCGAGCGGAACGTGTCCCGGGCCCTCGATCATCACCTGCACGTCGCTTTCCCACGCCTTGGCGGTTAGCTCGCCCAGAGTCTTCAGCTCGGCAAACTGCGCCTCGTCGCTCGCATCGGCCACGCAGCCCGGCCGCAATCCGTCGCCCAGCGAGAAGCTGACGTCGTACTTCGCCATCACCTTCACGATGCGGTCGAAGTGCTCATAAAGAAAATTCTGCCTGTGATGATGCGTCATCCACTGCGCCAGAATCGCCCCCCCGCGGCTGACGATCCCGGTGATGCGCTTGGCCACCATGGGCACGTACTGGATCAGCACTCCCGCATGTACCGTGAAATAATCCACCCCCTGCTGCGCCTGCTCTTCAATCACTTCGAGATACAGATCGATATTCAGGTCCTCCAGCTTCTTCACCCGCTGCAGCGCCTCATAAATCGGCACCGTCCCGATCGGCACCGGCGAATGGCGCAAAATGGCCTCGCGAATCTCCGGAATATTTCCTCCGGTCGAGAGATCCATGACTGTATCGGCCCCGTGCTGGATCGCCATATGCAGCTTTTTGAGCTCTTCGTCAATGTTCGACGTCACAGCCGAGTTGCCGATATTGGCGTTTACCTTGCACTTGGTGGCAATGCCGATCCCCATCGGCTCGAGCTCAGGATGATTGATATTCGCAGGAATGATCAGGCGGCCGGCAGCGATCTCCTCGCGCACCACTTCGGGCGAGATACTTTCGCGCTTCGCCACATAGGCCATCTCCTCGGTGATTTTTCCCTGCCGGGCGAAATGCATCTGCGACATGTTGTTGTCGCCCGTCCGCGCAGCCTCCGCTTTGCGCTTCACGATCCACTCGGCGCGGGGCTTGAGGATTTCAAGTGTGGCGTTCGGAGTAAGGCCGCTGGTCGTCATCATTCACCCCTGGGGTTTTCTGCTGGCAGGATTGACAGTCGTCGAATCAGATTGAATCGGATTATAAATTGATGTGCCGCAGCGGTGTGCTGTTGCCGCAATTTGCCCAGGCCGCGGCCGGGAACTAAACTTGAGGTAGGGAAATGCAGCGAAAGAGCCAGACCGTCCGCATCGGCGTTGCCACGGTAATCATCCTTGGAGTCATCGCCTTCCTCGCCATCACTGGCGTGCGCGCCAACAAGAGCTATTACGTCACTATCCAGGAACTCAATGGTATGGGATCGAAGGCGTACACCCGCAACCTGCGCGTCGCCGGAAACGTGCTGCCCGGCTCGATTCGCCGCACAGGCACGAATGCCGAATTCGTTCTGGTCGAGAACGCCAATCAACTCCGCGTCTCCTATCAGGGCGAGGAACCTCCGCCGGACACCTTCAAGGACAATTCGCAGGCGCTCGCTGTCGGAACCTATGGCCGCGACGGCGTATTCCATGCCACGCAACTGCAGGCGAAATGCGCTTCCAAGTATGCCCCGCCCGCCAACGCCCAGCCCGGCGCCGAACCTGCTCCAGCCCCGGCCAGCCCCGCCGCCGCCCTCACCCCATCCAGATAGGTACACAGCCCCCTGTCCGCTATTCCCTCCTGCGCGCCCTTTATACTCCCAACAGCATGGCGGCTCCCAACAGCTTGGCGGGTGTAATCGAGCTCGATTCCGTCTCGAAGCTGTACGGCACATTCGTGGCCCTGCGCAAGATATCGCTCACCCTCCATCAGGGACGCTGCTGCGTCCTCCTCGGTGAGAATGGGGCAGGGAAGTCCACCCTGCTGCGATTGATTGCGGGCCTCATCCGGCCCACGCACGGCAATCTCCGGGTCTTTGGCGAAAAGCCTCACGACGCGCGCGACCGAATCGGCTACATGAGCCACGCGCTTATGCTCTATGAAGAATTCTCCGGGGCCGAAAACCTGCGCTACTTCGCCGCCCTCTATCGCGAACGCCACACCATGACCCCGGAAGCCGCCCTCGCCGCAGTCGGCCTCGATCCGGCGCTCACCCGCCCCGTCGGCCAGTACTCACAGGGCATGCGCCAGCGCGCTTCGCTCGCCCGAATCCTGCTTTCCAGGCCCGACCTCCTCCTCCTCGACGAGCCTTTCTCCAACATGGACGCTACCAGCGCAAGGCAGATGATCAACCTGCTGGCCGGCCTCCGTACACAGGGCAAGACAATCGTCCTGACCACACACCAGCGCGACCTCGCCGAACCCCTCGCCGATCTCCTCCTCACCCTCCAGGCCGGCGCCGTTGCATCCCTCGACGACAAGTCCGCTGGAGTCCGCGCATGAAGACCAATGCCGCGCGATTTCTGGACTCGCTCGGCATCCCCTACGAACTGCGCGAGTACGCTGTCGATCCCGAAGAATTCTCGGCAATCGCTGTCGCCGAAAAAATCGGCATGCCGCCCGAACAGGTCTTCAAGACGTTGCTATGCGTCACCAGCGATCGCGAACACATCTTCGCCGTCGTTCCCGGCAACGCCGAACTCGACTTCAAAAAACTCGCCCGCGCAGCCGGCGCGCGCAAGGCCGAAATGGTCTCCCTCAAAGAGGTCGAGCCCCTCACCGGATACATCCGCGGAGGCGTGACCGTCTTCGGCGCAAAGAAAGCCTTCCCCGCCTTCGCCGACGAAACCATCCAGCTCTTCGACCGCATCTCCGTCTCCGCAGGAACCCGCGGTACCCAGCTCGTCCTCTCGCCCGACGACTACCTCCGCGCCTCGAACGCCACCCTCGCCGACCTCACCAAGGACGCGCATCCGTGAAGCGTCCCTATTTTCTGCTGCATCTCGCGAAAGACCTCCGGCTCGAGTGGCGCTCGAAAGATGCCATCAACTCCATGCTGTTTTTCGCGCTGCTGGTCGTCGTCATCTTCAGCCTGGCCTTCGATCCCACGCGCGCGGTTTCGCGCCAGATCGCCGGCCCGATCCTTTGCGTCGCGATTCTCTTCGCCGCGGTCAGCGCCCTCAATCAGGCCTGGGCGCGCGAACTGCGAAGCTCCGTCCTCGATGCGCACCGCATGACACCTGCTCCTGCAGCATCGCTCTTTCTGGGTAAGGTAATCGCCAACTTTATCTTTGTGAGCGCCGTGGAGTTACTCCTCGCGCCGCTCTTCGCGATCTTCTACAACCTGCATCCGCTGGGGAACGTCTGGCTCATGCTGCTGGCGGTTCCGGCAGGCACATGGGCCATTCTTGTCAACGGGACGTTCTTCGCCGCCCTGTCAATCCGCTCGCGCAACCGCGAGCTCCTGCTGCCCCTGATTCTGTTTCCCATCTTCATGCCGGCGCTGCTCGGAATGGCGCTCGCAACCTCGGCAATTCTATCCGGCGAGACAGACCCCGCATGGTGGATAGAGATGCTGTTCGGCTATGACGTCATATTTACGACCGTCGGCATGCTGATGTTCGATTTGGTCCTGCACGCGGAAGACTAGGAGGAAGAGCGCGGACGGCAGGCGCCTCGCCCGCCGGTCCCTACCAATGCCCCGTCGTCTTGAAATGCAGCAGCCGCACCGTCACAAAGGCCACGATCCAGAGAGCCACCACGATAGAGCCTACCGTGAACGCAACCTTGCCCATCCGGCGGTCTTCCGGATGTACGGATCTCCTTTTGCGGATCCCGAAAATCTGCCCGAGAATCCCGATGACGAGAATGATGCCCCCGAAGATAACGGTGAACAACGCTGAGCCTGCCATGGCTATCCTTTTTACTCCTCAAAACCGACCATTGGGAAGCCCGCTCTTACTGGAACGTTGCCCGCTTCACATTCCGGTAAACTGAAAGGAAGTTCAGGAACAAGCATGAAGGCCCTTCGCTGGATTTGGCTCGTCCTCACCCTCGCCGTGCTGGCGAATGGCTTCCGTGTCGCCATGTATGTCGTTCCTATCGACCGCGACCAGGGCGAAATCTCGCGCATCCTTTACTACCACGTGCCCTCATGGTGCGGCATGGCAGTATTTTTCGCCCTCAACCTCGTCTGCTCCCTCGTCTATCTCGCGCTTCGCAACCGCAACCAGGCCGGCGCTCTGAAAGCCGATGCGCTGGCTGTCGCATCGGCGGAGATGGGCGTCGTCTATTGCCTTATCGGCATGACGACGGGTTCGCTGTGGGGCCGCGCCGCCTGGGGCATCTGGTGGACCTGGGATGCCCGGCTCACCACCACACTCGTCCTCTGGCTCATTTATGTGGCCTATCTGCTCGTACGGCGCTTCGTCACCGGCCCGGAGATGCGCACTCTCGCCGCCGTCGTCGCCGTCTTCGGATACCTCGACGTTCCCATCGTGTACATGTCCACCCGCTGGTGGCGCACACAGCACCCTGCTCCCGTCTTCTTCGGAGGCCCCAACTCCGGCGTCGACCCCAGCATGCTCCCCGCCCTCTGGTGGAACATGGCCGGATGGATCATGTGGGGCATCTTCATCTGCAGCCTGCGCTACACCGCCGAGTACCGCCATCAGCAGGCCGAAAAACACGCCGCGCAGGAGGCGCTCGAACGCGTATGAATCCCCTTTTCCACCGGCATCTCATCCTGGCTTATACGGTCACGTGGGTGATTCACCTCGGGTATCTGGCCTACGTGCTGGTCATGTGGAAATCCGCAAGCAGATTGCGCGATAAGTAGAACCCCTCTCACAAATCCTTCCACGCCGGTCTGCTCCGTTTGGGTATGACGCTCGTATGGCCTGGCTACCCGTGCAGAACGCCGAGTTTTCACAAGTTCGGTGAGCGCATTGGCGATAAATCACCATTCCACAAGCGTCCTTGGCTAATGCGTTCGTATGGCGTCCCCTTGGAAAGATACCTTCGCGTCTCAACGTCGCGCATCTTGGAGCAGCAACTCAGCCAAGGGCGGGCATTCAGGTAGCGAGCCAATGTCTGTGGCCAAAGGATCTCGGAGATTGGCACGGATGCTGTCTTGCAGGTGGTACTGAACCGGGGCGGCTAGACAACGTCGTGCCGGACCC
>JAFAMZ010000283.1 GCA_019232935.1 Silvibacterium sp. | reverse complement strand
CAACGAACGCTTCTCGCTAAGCGCCCGCTTCGCGAGTCGGACCGAGTCGGAATTTTCTTCCGAGCCGAATCGGAACTCGCCTCTGTCGTCGAGGGCAAAGCGCGTGCCCAGGGGAGACGCGAGCGCGAAATCAATGGCCGATACAATAACGATGGCTTTGCGGTCGGTGCGAGCTTGATCGAGCGCGGTCAGTGTGCGGTCTGCCGCCTCGCCCCGCTCCAGCAGGACGTGGACGGTGCCTCCACAGCCAAGGCCGTAAGGCATCTCGGAATCCTCATCGTAGAAACTGCTGTAGCGCTCGAGGGCCGGCCCAGCCTGGGTGAGCCACCAGGCCTTCTTCTGGACTTCGGCTTCGAGGCATCCTCCACTCACCGTACCGGCGCGGCGGCCGCCCCGGGTGATCAGCATGCGGGCTCCTGGTTTGCGATAGGAGGAGCCTTCGACAGCCACCACGGTGGCGAGGCAAACTTCCTGGTTGGTTCGCCGTTCTTCTTTCCAGAGACTCAGGATCGATTCCAATTCCGGCATAAATCTATGCTAACTCGCCGCGTGCGGCGGCCGCCTCACTCGGTGACCACGGCTTTGACCAGATTGCGTGGGGCATCCACGTTGACTCCGTGGAGAACTGCTGTGAAATAAGCGAACAACTGCAGCGGGACCACTTCCAGCAATGGAAGCAGGAATTCGCCCGCAGCGGGCACGGAGACCGAGTATCGGCTGAGCTTCGCTGCCTCCTCGTCTCCTTCGCTGGCAATCGAGAAAATGGTCGCGCCCTGCTCATGCATATCCCGCATAAGCTGCAGCGTCTTCTGATAGCGCAGGACTGAGTCCGGGTCGGATTCATCGCGCGTGGCGAGCACGACCAGGGGAGCATCAGGGCTAACCAGCGCGTTGGGTCCGTGCTTGAGCTCGCCTGCCGGATATCCCTCGGCCTGAATGTAGGCCGATTCCTTCAATTTGAGCGCGCCCTCGCGGGCGATGGCGTAGTGGACAGCCCTGCCAAGATAGAGGAAGCCGCGGGCGATCCGGGTGAGGCGGGCAATTTCTTCGACGCGCTGCTCCCATTTCTCAAGACGAGAGGCAAGGAGTTCTGGAAGGCGCTGGAGCTGATCGAGGTGGGTAGCAACAGTCTGAGCGGTCATGCGTCCGGCGAGCCGGGCCAGATACAGAGTGAGCAGATAAAGCACACAGAGCTGGGTGGTGAAGCTTTTGGTAGCAGGAATAGCGCGCTCGTTTCCTGCAATGGTGGGCAGCGAGGCATCGGCCTCGCGCGCCATGGTGGAATCCGGATGGTTGGTAATGGCGGCGGTCTTGAGGCCTCGGGACCTGGCTTCGCGCAGAGCGGCGAGGGTGTCGGCGGTTTCTCCAGACTGGGAGATCACCAGCACGCCTGGATCCTGCAGGGTGAACGTGGAGCGGTAGACGTACTCGCTTGCGTATTCAACGTCGACTGCGAGGCCGGCAAGGTCTTCCAACATGATTTCGGCGGCGAGGCCGGCGTGGCGGCTGGATCCGCTGGCGGCGATAACCAGGCGCTGGCGACCGCGGAAGATGTCGGCTACGCCGGGGAACGAGTCTGCTTGCAGGGACGCTTCAGGAGCGTAGTGACCGATGGTGGCAGCCAATGCTTCGGGCTGCTCGTGGATTTCCTGAAGCATTGCGTGAGGATGAGTCTGTGGCATGAGGATTCTTCTTCTCTGCAAAGAATAGGACATTCGGCCTAACAGCGCCTTGCAGGAAGGTGAAATAGCCCCAGATGATTCCCCTCAAATGGGCGGGGCCTGATAAAAATGGAGGCAGATGAAGACCTGGGACGCCATTATTGTGGGTGCCGGTCCCGCGGGCTGCGCGGCCGCGTACGACCTGGCCTCAGCAGGCCACGAAGTTTTGCTTCTCGATAAGGCCGATTTCCCCCGGCAAAAGGCCTGCGCGGGCGGTCTGACGGTGAGGGGCCTCAAGGCGCTTCGATACTCGGTCGAGCCGGTAGTGCGGCAAAAGATCGCCCGCATGCGTCTGGAACGCGACGCCGATCGCGCCACCACCATGGGCCGGCGCACGGCCTGCTGCTTCATGACTGTGCGTCAGGAATTGGACGAATTCTGCTTTCGCAAGACTCTCGCTCGAGGCCCGCAGTTCCGGCGCATCCGGGCGATCGATGCCATTGAACAGGATTCGTCGGGCGTAAATGTTTCGTTTGATGGCGAGATGCTGCGCGGGCGATTTCTGGTGGGCGCCGATGGGGTGCACAGCCGCGTGAGACAACTCACCGGCATGGGAGAAGGCTGGTTCTGGCGCGCATTCGCGCTGGAGGGTACACTACCGATGGCCAAGGCTGCGACCCAGGACCTGGTCTTTGACTTCGCGCCAGTCCGCGACGGTTATGGATGGATATTCCCGAAGGGCGATCATCTCAACGTCGGGCTCTATTCCTATGCAGTCGACGAGAGGATCGATCGGGCGCGGCTCGCAGGCTACATAAGTGCCCGGTTTGGCGCTCAGGCCGATAGCATGATCGGACAGTACGCGGGCTTCGGCGCAGCGCAGCACCAGCCAGGTGAGGACAGGGTTTTTCTTACCGGGGATGCGGGAGGATTTGCCGATCCGCTCACCGGAGAGGGGATATACTTCGCAATTGCGAGTGGACAGGCTGCCGCCGCCGCAATTGAGCAAGGCCTGACGTCAGGGGTTCCGGCGTATCGGGAGTTCGCGCAGGAGACGGCGCCGATACGCGCCGATCTCGCATTGCGCACGTCGGCTGCGCGCTGGTTTTATCGAAGCCTCGATGCGGCTTTCCGGCTGCTCTCGATGCCTCTGACCCACGGACCTGCCCTGAGTGCCTTTGTGGATGGGTCGGACCTGAGGAAATTTGCAGCGCTTGCCAGAAAATGATTCATGCCGGCTTAAAATTTTGCCACCGCGACAACACCAGGACAGTCTAGGCCATAGACAGTTCCATAAAAAGCGTTAAGATGGTTTTCGATTCTGAACGCGTCTTGCTCGGCAATTCAGCATTTTTCGCAGTGACTGTATCGCATTGAACGGAGCGGCAGGCGACAAAGAGCGCTGCAGACTCCGGTTTCGTACATTCAGGTATGTGAAATTCGGGAATACACCGACTCCGAACGTTCGATAGCGGACGGACTGGCAACCTTGTAAGGGAAAGGACCAGAAGAATGCTTCCGAAATGGCTTCGAGTAGAGCGAATTGTGCGGTTGGCATTTGCTTTCGCACTGGCTCTTTCCAGCCACGCGTTGGCCGAAGGGCCCCAGACAAATACCCATATCCTCTCGCCGGTTTCGACTCCAGCGACTCAGATCTATCAACTTTCACTTTTCATCATTGAGATAACAGGCGCGATCTTTGTTGTGGTCGCCGGCCTTCTCACGTTTGTGATCATCCGCTTTCGGGAGCGCTCGGGCGATGACCAGAGTGAGCCGGCACAGGTTTACGGAAGCAATCAGGTTGAGCTGGCATGGACCGTCATTCCAGTGCTTATTGTAGTCGTGCTCTTTCTCACCACCGCACGCGTCATCTTCGCCATTCAGGACGCACCGATGCCTCAGGCAGCCCTCGAGGTGACGTCCGTTGGCCACCAGTTCTGGTGGGAATACCGCTACCCCAAACAAGGACTGGTAGGGCAGGACTTCGTCGCTGTGAATGAGCTGCACGTCCCGCTCAGCAGCGCAGACCATCCCACGCCAACCTACATCAAGTTGCTCTCCGCCGACGTCGTTCACAGCTTCTGGGTTCCGCAATTGATGGGAAAGATCGACCTCATACCAAATCATCCGAACGACATGTGGATCGACCCTCTCCAACCTGGTATCTATCTTGGACAGTGCGCGCAGTTTTGCGGAGTTCAGCATGCCAATATGCTGCTGCGGGTTTATGTCGATTCGCCGGAGCGGTTCGCGGCGTGGGCTGCCAACCAAGCCAGACCCGCTGTCCAGGATCCATCGGTTGCGGCGGGCCGGCACGTTTTCGAAACACAGGCCTGCATGAATTGCCACGTGGTGCGAGGCACGGTAGCCACTGGCCGATTTGGGCCCGACCTGACGCATCTGGCGAGCCGCGACACGCTGGCGTCGGGGATGATTCCCAATACGCGAGACAACCTCAGGGCGTGGATCAAGAACCCTGACGCATTCAAACCCGGCTGCCTGATGCCGGCGATGCAGCTGACCGATGAGCAGATCGATCAGGTGACAAACTACCTGGAAACGCTGAAATAGAGGGAACGATGGCGGACCAAACGCTTCCCATTCACGGTGCTCTCGACCTGACGCCGCCCCGCGAAAGCCAACACACGCTGCTCGATATCCTGCATGACTGGGTAATTACCGTTGATCACAAGAAACTCGGCCTGATGTACATGATGATGGCCATTTTCTTTCTCCTGGTCGCGGGAGCGGAGGCCATCTGCATCCGCATTCAACTTGCAGTGCCGAACAATCACTTCATATCGCCGCAGACCTTCAATCGCCTCTTCACGATGCACGGAACGACCATGGTCTTCCTGGTTGGAATGCCACTGGTCTTCGCGTGGGCGAACTACATTGTTCCGCTTCAGATCGGCGCCCGCGATATGGCGTTCCCGCGGCTCAACGCCTTCAGCTTCTGGCTGACGTTCCTCGGTGGCATTTTCCTTTACTACAGCTTTATTGGCGGCCCTGGACTATACGGAACTGGAAGCGCACCGGACGTCACCTGGTGGGCCTACGCGCCTTTGACTGCGAAGGCCTTTTCACCAGGACACGCTACCGATTACTGGGCTCTCGCACTTATCGTCACCGGTTTCGGAACCATCGGCGGCGGAATCAATATCATGGCTACCGTCCTCTCCATGCGGTGCAAAGGCATGACGCTGATGCGCATGCCGCTATTCACCTGGCTCATGTTCGTCAACGGGGCTTTTGTGCTGATTGTTATCACGCCGCTTACAGCCGCTCAGGTCATGCTGCTGATCGATCGCTATCTGGGTGGACACTTTTTCGATACGCAGGCTGGCGGCTCCGCGACGGTCTGGATGCATTTTTTCTGGATCTTTGGCCACCCTGAGGTTTATGTGCTGGTCTTTCCGGCTTTTGCCATAGCCAGCGAGGTCATTCAGGTCTTCTCACGCAAGGCGATCTTCGGATATCCCGCGATGGTCGCGGCTGTCGTCGGCATCGCTTTCGTAAGTCTCGGTGTATGGGCCCACCATATGTTCACCATCGGAATGACCTCTGCGGGTAACGCCTTTTTCGTACTCTCGACCAGTCTGGTCGGCATCCCGACGGGAATAAAGATTTTCAACTGGCTGGCAACCATGTGGGGCGGCAAGATACGATTCGCGACTCCAATGCTTTTTTGCACTGCGTTTCTGTTCCAATTTCTGTGCGCCGGTCTCACCGGCATCATGCTGTCGGTCGCACCTTGGGATTGGCAATTGCACAGCTCTTATTTCGTGATTGCGCACTTTCACTATGTGCTGGTAGGGGCAATCGTCTTCAACGTCTTCGCGGGTATCTATTATTGGTTCCCAAAGGCGACCGGGCGCATGATGAGCGAAACGCTCGGCAAATGGCACTTCTGGCTCTTCTTCATTGGATTTCACGTAACCTTCGACACCATGCACTTCGTCGGCTTTGAGGGGATGCCTCGCTGGATCTATACCTATCCGGCCGACCGCGGATGGCAACACCTGAATCTGGTCGTTTCGATCGGTGGAGTGATTCAGGCCATCGCGGTACTTCTCTTCGCCTACAACCTGATCTGGTCCCTTTTCAAAGGCAAAATCGCCGGCAACGATCCATGGGATGCATGGACTCTCGAGTGGGCAACATCCTCTCCGCCGCCCATTTATAACTTCGCCACTGACCCGGTAGTGCGCAGCCGGCGCCCATTGTGGGATTTGAAGCATCCCGAAGACCCCGATTGGAAGTACGACTAATGACTGATTGGACCGATCGAAAATGAGCGCGATCCCTTTGGTTCCCGCCAGCTACGAGCAGGAATGGCACCTGCCCTCGAAGGGGCGGGTGGGCATGTACGGCCTGATTATCGCCGAGTCTGCGATATTCACCATCTTCGTCGTTGCGTATGTCTACTATATCGGTAAGAGCCTGTATGGACCGACGCCGCAGCAGGTGCTCGATGTACCGATCTTCAATACGATCTGCCTGCTCTCGAGCAGCGTTACGATATGGCTTTCCGAGCGCGCCATCGAACGGGGAAATATGCGCGGCTTTGGCCTGTGGTGGGCCGTAACCATCACCCTCGGCACGATCTTCCTGGTGGGCACCGGGATGGAGTGGTACAAGCTGATCTATCACGATGGGCTCACCATCCGCACCAATCTGTTCGGCACGACCTTCTACTCGCTGGTCGGACTTCATGCCACTCACGTCGTCATCGGACTCATCATGCTCGGGCTTACGCTGATCTTCACCCTGACCGGGCACGTGAGGCAGGAGCACTCCGAGCGGGTTCAGGTGCTGGCTCTCTACTGGCATTTCGTCGATGCTGTTTGGGTCGTGGTCTTCACTGTGGTGTACATCGTGGGCCGGTAAAGGCGGAGCGCAACGAAAGGATTATCCGGGAAGAACGACATGAGCGATCAGAAGAATCCGGGCAGCCACACTGAGACGATCCACCTGCCCGCTCCAACTGCGTGGCCCCTCGTTCTGGCCTTCGGCGCGACTCTGTTATTTGCGGGACTTGTCACCAGCCCGTGGATTTCAGTGCTGGGCGGCATTCTGATGATCAGCGGCGCGGTGGGATGGTTCCGGCAGGTGCTTCCGCATGAGGTGCACGAGGACATCCCCGTCGTCGTTGAGGAAGTCGCCCTCACCACGACCCGCCGGCAGGTCGAGAAGATCGTCATACCGGAAGGCGACCGTGCCCACCTGCCGCTTGAAACTTATCCGATCATTTCGGGAATCAAAGGCGGGCTTGCCGGTGGAGTGGCCATGATTCCGCCCGCGCTTCTTTACGGTCTGATCGCCCAGCACAGCATCTGGTATCCGGTGAATCTGCTGGGAGGGGCCGGAGTCGCCAACTGGCGCAATCCAAGCACCGCGGACATTGCAGCGTTCCACTGGCAAGGGCTTCTGGTCGCCAGCGCCATTCACTGGACCACCTGCGTTCTGGTGGGCCTGCTTTATGGAGCCATGCTGCCCATGCTTCCGCGCCGGCCAATCCTGCTCGGAGGCGTCATCGCGCCGGTCCTGTGGACAGGACTCCTGCATTCGGTCATGGGCATCGTGAACCCGGTGCTGGATGAACACATCGCCTGGGGATGGTTTTTGGTCTCGCAGGTGGCTTACGGCGTCACGGCAGGGCTTGTGGTCGCCAGACAAGAGCGCATTCGAACGACGCAGTCCCTGCCCTTTGCGATGCGCGTGGGACTCGAAACTCCCGGCTTGGGGCACGAGCATAGCGATGAGGGCAAACACTGATGAAATGGGAAGCCCTTGCACCAGCAGCTCTGCTTCTGCTTATCACCGGGTGCAACCAGATGCCCGGAGTTCCTAAGCCTGGGCCGGAGATTCCACGTCCTGACGCGATCACCGATTTCGCCAAGCTTTACGGCGAGAACTGCGCCGGGTGCCACGGTCACGACGGGCAGAATGGCGCCGCGTTCGATCTGGCGAACCCCGTGTATCAATCCTGGGTTGATGACGCGACACTGCACAAGATCATTTCCGGGGGCGAACCCGGTACGCAGATGCCGGCCTTCGGACAGGCTGCTGGGGGATTTCTCACCGACGCGCAGATCGACGCCCTGGTGCACGGAATGCGCTCCGCATGGCAGAAGCAGGGAGCGCTAAGCGGAATGCCTCCTCCCTACGCTGCCGCCGCTGCGGGCGATGGCGCTCACGGACAGGCGACCTATCAGGCGGCGTGCGCACGCTGCCATGAACAAGAGAACGGCAAAGTCACCGACCCGACCTATCTCGCGCTGGTGAACGATCAGACGCTGCGGACCATTATTGTGGCGGGCCGTCCTGACATAGCCCATCCGAACTGGCAGGGGGACATCGCAGGCCGCCCGCTCACCGAACAGGAAGTAGCCGATATTGTGGCGTGGCTGGGCTCGCTGCGCGTCGCTACGCCCGGCCAGCCTTATGCCCATTGAGGAAGCTCTATGACCGATGTCGTCAAGGAAGAACAGCACATCACCAAGGACGATCCTCGTGTTGTGTCCCGCCGCTGGCTGCTGCTCAAACTCGGCGTGCTTATCAACGCCGCAGTCGGAGTCGCTGTCGCCGTACCCGTGGTGCGATACCTGCTGGGCCCGGTGAAGCGCAAGGGAGCATACAACTCCTGGGTGTCTCTGGGGCCGATCGATCAGTTCCCCGCCGGCGAAACCCGCCTCGCCACCTTCGAGAACCCGGACAAAGAGCCCTGGGACGGCGACACGGCCAAGGTGCCGTGCTGGGTGCGACGAGTGAGCGGCAACACATTCCAGGTCTTCGCGATTAACTGCGCGCACCTGGGATGTCCTGTCCGCTGGTTCCCCCAGTCGGGTCTATTTATGTGCCCCTGCCATGGCGGCGTCTATTATGCGGATGGATCGCGAGCCTCGGGGCCGCCGGAGCGCGGCCTGTTCGAATACAAATACAGGGTCGACGGCAACGAGCTTCAGATCAGCGCCGGACAATTGCCTACGCTTTCTACAGAAGCGAAGAATGTTTTTCGCGTGCTGAATAACGAAAAAGGACGCGGCCCATGCGCTGGTTGAAGCAGGTCTACAACTGGTTCGAGCTTCGCCTTCAGCTCGAGGGACCGGTAGGGGATGCTGTGCTGCATCCGGTTCCGCGCAATACCGCGAGCTGGTGGTACGTATTCGGCAGCGCTGCCTTCACACTGCTGATGCTGCAGGTCGTGACCGGCATTCTTCTCGCGATCGTATATGTGCCTTCAGCTGCCAATGCCTGGAACAACCTCCAGATGCTCAATCACGATCTCCCGTTGGGCTGGTTTCTGCGTGGAATGCATTTCTGGGGCTCGAACTTCATGGTCGCCGTGGTGCTCATCCACATGGCGCAGGTCTTTCTTTTCGGGGCCTACAAATTTCCGCGCGAACTGACCTGGATCATCGGCGTCTTTCTGCTGCTCATGACACTGGGCATGGCGTTCACCGGGCAGGTGATGCGTTTCGACCAGGATGCGTATTGGGGATTGGGCATCGGAGCATCCATTATGAGCAGGGTGCCGCTCATTGGCGGCCCGCTGGTGCATCTCCTGCTCGGCGGACCGATCATCGCCGGGGCAACGCTCTCGCGCTTCTTCGCACTTCACGTTTTTGTCATACCCGGCATCCTGCTGCTCTGTGTGGCCGTGCACGTCTGGATGGTGCTGAAGCTCGGCATCAACGAATGGCCCATGCCGGGCCGGCCGGTGCGCCGGTCCACCTATATCGCGGAATACCACAAACTCTCCCACCAGGACGGACTTCCCTTCTTCCCCGGCGCTTTCTGGAAAGACCTGATCTTCTCCGGCGCGGTGCTTGCGGCGGTGGCGGTATGCGCCGCGGTGTTCGGTCCTTACGGCCCCACCGGCGTACCGGACCCGGCCATTATTCAGACCGTGCCCAAGCCGGATTTTTATTTCCTTTGGCTCTATGCAGTTCTAGCCTATCTGCCACCGAGCCTTGAAACACCCTTTATCCTCACTGTGCCATTGCTCACCATCGCAGCGCTTGTGGCGTTGCCTTTCCTCGCAGGAGAGGGCGAAAAGAGCTGGCATCGGCGGCCGGTGGCAGTGCTTCTGCTGGCAACGATTGCCGTTTCGTTTGCGGTTTTCACCCATCTGGGCACCTATACGCCGTGGAGTCCGCTCATGGATGCATGGAGCAGCGATACCGTTCCGGAGAAGTTCCTGCATCAACTATCGCCGCTCGAGCGGCAGGGCGCTGTGGTGTTCCAGGCCAAGCAATGCCGGAACTGCCACTCGCTCGACCATGTAGGCGGAGAGCGTGGCCCGGCGCTCGATGACGTGGCCACGCGGCTCACAGAGGATCAGCTGATCCGGCAGGTACTACAGGGCGGCGGAAATATGCCCGCGTACGGCAAGAATCTTTCGCCCTCGGAAACGACTGCGCTGGTCAAGTTTCTCGTCACTCTTCATCCGCCGGGTCAGAAGCCGGCGACCAATGCGGCGGGGCCGCCGACTGCAGCGCTAAGCCCGCCCGCGGCGAATCGGTAGATGTTTAACACCTTCTTCGCGGCGTGGAGCTTTCCGCGCTGGGTCTGCCTGTCGATCGAGATCGCCGCCATCCTTTACTGGCGCGGCTGGATTCTGATCCGCCGCACGCGGAAGGCACTATTTCCCGGATGGCGACTCGGCTGCTTTCTCGCCGCAATGGGATTTCTCATTATTGCGATTGCGTCGCCGATCGACACTTTCAGCGAGCAGCTGCTGTTCCTGCACATGCTGCAGCACTTTATCCTGATGTGCCTGGTGCCGCCGCTCATCGTGCTGTCGGCGCCCACTGTTCCCCTGCTGCGCGGATTGCCACGGAGGTTCGTGCGCGCCGTTCTCGGGCCGCTTATCCGGAGCACATGGCTGCGGCGCATCTTCAAGCTGCTGGTTACGCCGCGAGTCGCGTGGATCCTCATGAATGGCGCCTACATCGGATGGCACATTCCCGCAGCCTATGAGCTTGCGCTGGCATCCTGGCAGTGGCATGCAGTCGAACACGCTTGCTTCCTCTTCACCAGCGTTCTCTTCTGGTGGCCGATTATTCAGCCCTGGCCCACCCGATATTCCTTCTCGCAGTGGCTGCTGCTGCCCTATCTGCTGGGGGCGGACATCATCAACACTGCCATCTCGGCGATGCTTTGTTTCTCAGGACGAGTTCTTTATCCTAGTTATGCAGAGCAGTCCCGCATCTTTCCGATCAGCCCACTATCGGATCAGGCGGCAGCCGGAGCGCTTATGTGGGTGTTCGGCTCGATTGTCTTTCTGGTGCCTGCGATGTACATCACCGTAAAGCTGCTTTCGTCTCCCAGACGCCACGTTTTGATGCGCCGCATCCCCGGTCATTGATGCGGCCACTTCAGATGCGGCCACTTCAGGATCGTTTTCGATTAAGGACCACGACTTTCGGGTACAGATGGGCGTCTCTGAGAGCGGCTGGGCTGCATCAGATAACGGATTCAGCGATCAGGGCTTGCCGGCACTGTGCCAGGTTCAGGCGCCTCGATCACTTCACCAAGAGCTGGAACGGAATCGTTAAAATAGGTCTATGGTCAAAAGATCAGGGGTCAAAAGATCTGCGGTCAAAAGATCCGGCCGGTCGCGACTTCTTCTTGCCCTGGCTTGCCTTGCTGCATTCACCGCATTCGCCGATCCCGCGCCGTTTGACTTGCCGGGTCCGCGAATCGAAGTGAAAGTCAAGCGCGGCAATCAGACGCTTCCGATCACAGCGGTGCCGAACCTGGCAGCGGGAGACAAGCTCTCGATCTATCCGGACTTTCCGCCGAACCAGGCCGCTCATTATCTTTTGATCGCGGCATTCCTGCGCGGATCGACGAATCCGCCGCCGGAGAACTGGTTTTTCAAGCTGGAAACCTGGAACAAGAAGGCTCCCGAGGGGCTTCACGTGACGGTGCCGGAGGGGGCTCAGCAGGCCCTGCTTTTCCTCGCTCCGGAGACGGGCGGCGATTTCAAGACGCTGGTTAACGCGGTGCGCGGGCGTCCGGGGGCATTTGTCCGGGCGAGCCAGGACCTGAACCAGGCAGCCCTGGACCGTTCCCGCCTCGATGCTTATCTCAGTTCGGTTCGCAGCATCAATTCAAGTGACTCCAGCAAGCTGAAAGAAGCGACACCACTTCTGGCGCGAAGCCTCGGCATCAAGCTAGATAAGGACTGCCTGGAGCGTGACGTCGAGGAGCAGGCGTCATGCCTTACGCAGAAGCAGGACAGCCTGATTCTCAACGATGGTCACAGTGTGTCCATCGTCGGCGCGCTTACCTCAGGCCCTGCCAGCGACCTGGGCATGCAGGCTTCGTTAACCCCGCAGGCAAGTTTCGGATACTACAGTCCATACATCGCGTCGATCATGGACATCGCGCGGATCCTGGACTCTTTTCATACGGCCGAATATCAGTATATCCCCGCTCTGGCGATTCATCATGAAACTGTTCTTGACCTAAAGCTCAATACCCCTCCGTCGTTCCACAATCCCAAGTCGGTCCTGGTTGTTGCGCTTCCTCCGATAGAAACCTCCCAGCCTCCACCACTGCATCCGGTGGATGAGAAGCAGATATTCTGCGCCACGAAGGACTCTCTCGTGCTGCCCGCGGATGGTGCGCCGCTTGTCTTCTCGACCGGCTACGCGCGGAATCTCGTGCTCCAGATCGGGCAAAACGAAAAGAAAGTGGAATTGCCTCTTAAGTCCGACCCGTCAAAAGGCGGACTTTCAGTCGACAACAAGGCGCTTGAGAAGGCCTCGGGAGCAGCACTGCACGGTGCACTCACCGGCACGGTGCACGGCGATTGGGGATTCACCCCTTTTGTGGGTCCCACATTTCATCTGGAGGGCCCGGCGGAACAGAAATGGAAACTTGCCGCAACCGATCAGGATGCGCTGGTGGTGGGACGGAGTGACACCATCCACCTCCATGCCGAAAACGCGAGCTGTGTGAATTCGGTCGAGTATCGCGACTCTCAGGGCAAAGAAATCAAGGCGCAGTGGAAAATCACCGCGCCGGACAGCCTCGAAGCGACCTTGCCGCTGAAAGACGAGCAGCCCGGGCCAGTCACTCTGCTGGTTAAGCAGTACGGAATGCCGAAACCGGATGAAATTCCTCTTCACTCCTTTTCCGCCGCGGGAAGCCTCGACAGCTTTACGCTACACGCCGGGGATTCTCAGGCGACTCTCCAAGGCAGCCGCCTTGACGAAGTCGCTGGGGCTGATGCGCGAGGAATTCACTTCGAACCAGGCAAACTGGAGCGGCACGACGGAAAAGATGAGTTGCCCCTGGCGACGAAGGATCCTAAGGCCGAAAGTCTCACGCAAGGTGAACGCGTAACCGTTACAGTGACGCTTCACGACGGGCGAACTCAAGCTGTAGACGCGACCATCGCCGCGGGCCGTCCCAAAGTGAACCTGATCGGCAAGAGCATTGAGGGAAATGGCGGCCCTTCCGCTGCCAGCGGAATCCAGCTTGCCGGCCAGGACGAGTTGCCGCAGAACAGTCAGATTATCTTTTCGCTTAAGGCGCAAACGCCTCCTGAGTTCTCGCGTGACGACAAAGTCGAAATCGCAACCGAAGGCGGCCTGTACTCGACGCTGCTTAGCATTACCGACGGCACCCTCACTCTGCAGGACTCCCGGACCGCACTGGCTACGCTGAATCCTGAAAAAGCCTTCGGCAGCTCGGCCTTCGGGCCGTTGCACTTCCGCCTGATCGATGGGGCGGGCGCCCAAAGCGATTGGCAGCCGCTGGTTACGCTTGTGAGATTGCCGAACCTGCGGGATCTCCGGTGCCCTTCAGCCCCGGACCAGCCCTGTTTTCTTACCGGCTCCGGCCTGTTCTTACTGGAGTCAGTGGCGAGTGACCCGGAGTTCACACATTCGGTGCAGGTGCCAGATGGGTTTCCAGGGAGTGAACTGTCTGTGCCGCATCCAGCGGGTAGCAACGGTCTGTATATCAAGCTGCGCGACGACCCGACGGTGGTTAACGCGGTGACGCTGCAACCCGAACCGCTGCCGGCGCCCAAGGCGCAGTCGGCCTCGGCGCGGCAGTTGCGGCACGGCAGCAATACAGGCGTGGCAAGTCCGATGCAACATCCGCCGGCTCCCACTCCGCAGCCGGCCGCCAGCCCGGCTGCTCCTGGTGCGCAGCCTCCGGGAGCAGCAGCGAGTCAGGGTCCTCAGCAAATGTCCTCTGCAATTTCCGCGCTCTGAAGACCGGCACGTCTTGCTGGATATGCTACAAAGCTGGAAAGCGGCGAACCATGCCTTACCGGCACACAATCCGGGGTATCACCTATGCCTTTGAAAGCCTGCGCGATCTGCTCGCCCGGGCTTCTCCACCACGCAGCGGCGATGAGCTGGCCGGGATCGCAGCGGCAAGCGCCGCCGAGCGGGTCGCGGCGCAGATGGCGCTCGCCGACCTGCCCCTGTCGGAGTTCCTTCATGAGCCGGTGATTCCATATGAGCAGGATGAGGTTACGCGCCTGATCATGGACTCGCATGACAGGGGCACATTCGTTCCGCTTGGCAGCCTCACGGTGGGCGAGTTCCGGGACTGGCTACTCAGCGAGGAAGCAACAGGCGATCTGCTGGCCGGTTTGGCAAGGGCGTTCACGCCGGAAATGGTCGCGGCGGTATCCAAGCTGATGCGGCTGCAGGACCTGGTGCAGGTGGCGCGGAAGATCCGAGTAGTGTCCCGGTTCCGCACGACCGTTGGCTTGCCCGGAACGCTGTGCTCGCGCCTGCAGCCGAACCATCCGACAGACGATCCGGCAGGCATTGCGGCCTCGATTCTCGATGGCCTGTTGTTTGGGGCCGGCGATGCGGTGATCGGCATCAATCCCGTGTCCGACAACGTCGCCACAGTTACGACTCTGCTGCGAATGGTGGACCGTATCCGTGAGCGCTACAGAATACCTACGCAGAGCTGCGTGCTCGCGCACATCACCACACAGCTTAAAGCGGTGGAGCGTGGCGCGCCGGTAGACCTTCTGTTCCAGTCCATCGGCGGAACAGAAAAAACCAACGCATCGTTCGGGGTAAACCTCGCGCTGCTGGACGAGGCATACGAAGCGGGGCTTGAGCTGCGGCGAGGCACAGTCGGGAAGAACGTAATGTACTTCGAGACGGGACAGGGCAGCGCGCTGTCGGCCAACGGGCATCACGGAGTCGACCAGCAGACCTGCGAGGCCCGCGCGTATGCCGTCGCGCGGCGGTATCAGCCGATGCTCGTGAATACGGTGGTCGGGTTCATCGGGCCGGAATACCTCTACGACGGCAAGCAGATCCTGCGCGCCGGGCTTGAGGACCATTTCTGCGGCAAGCTGCTCGGGCTTCCGATGGGATGCGACGTCTGCTACACGACGCATGCCGAGGCTAACGATGACGACATGGACGCGCTCATGACGATGCTGGGCGTAGCGGGCGTTAACTACATCATGGGAGTTCCGGGCGCGGACGACGTGATGCTCAATTATCAGAGCACATCGTTCCACGACATCGCGTATCTGCGCGCGGCGCTCGAGCTTCGTCCCGCGCCGGAATTCGAGGCCTGGCTGGAGCGCGAGGCTCGCATGGAACTTACGCTGCAGGGGCTGCTGAACGCATGAGCGAGGCGCTCGATCGCAGCGGACTCCGCGCCTATACCAATGCCCGGGTCGCGCTGCGGAGCACCGGAACGAGTCTTGCCACATCCGAGCAGCTTGATCTTGCGTTGTGCCTTGCCGAGGCCAGAGATGCAGTTCACGCCGAACTGAGCACTGTCACCCTGGTTCCGCGGCTCACAGCCCTGGGACTCGAAGTTCTTGCTGTAAGAAGTGCGGCGCGCGATAGAGCAGAGTATCTGCGAAGGCCGGACCTGGGGCGACGGCTTTCGGTCGCGTCGCGGGCAGAGCTACAAGAGCCCACTCAAGGCCAACAGCAGGCCTTGAATGGGGCACCCGCACCCACGCCGCCTTCTCTCGCCATCGTCATTGCCGATGGGCTCTCGGCTATCGCTGTCGAGCGGCATGCAATTCCGGTGCTTGAGATGCTCCTTCCGATGCTGGACAAATGGCAGGCCGGCCCGGTGGCGGTTGCCGAGCAGGCGCGGGTAGCCATTGGCGACGAAGTCGGCGAGGTACTCGGCGCCTCAGCGACGCTCCTGCTGATCGGCGAGCGCCCGGGGCTGAGCGCTCCGGATTCACTTGGAGCGTACATCACCTGGGCTCCCCGCGTGGGGCGAAGCGATGCGGAGCGAAACTGCGTTTCAAATATTCGCCCCGAGGGGCTGAGTTATGAGGCGGCAGCCAGGAAGATTGCCGGGTATCTGAATCAGGCTCGCAGGCTTCAGCTTACGGGCGTGGCGCTCAAGGAGGAGCAGGATCAGCTTGAGCAATGAGGAATCGCTTCGCCCCGTTCCATGGCACCCTGCGGAGCAGTCGGGATCTCTGCCATCTTCAGGATAACAAGTCCGCAAAGCCGATAACAGCTACTCTTCGCAGCCAAGTCTGGGTATGTTAGCCGAACGTCAGAAATAGACGCTTGAGGAGGAGAAAAGCATGCCGGAGCTGGCCGAGGGTATCATCGCCCCTATGATCGCGGCGCTTTTGATGGATAGTCCAACGAATCCCCTCGCTACGAATGCGCTCCTGGAAGATCAGAGGGCGCTCAATGTCGGGCCTGCGCGCCTCGAAATCGCGTATCAGCGCCTAGGAGATCGTGCGGCTCCGGCCGTGCTGCTCATCATGGGAGTCGCAGCACAATCGATTCACTGGCCTGATTCTTTCTGCCGCGCTCTTGTCAGCCACGGTCTCCAGATCATCCGCTTCGACAATCGCGACGCGGGCCTTTCGACGCATATGAGGGATGCTCCCGTGCCCGATCTGCAGGCGGTCCTCGCGGGCGATTTGTCCTCAGCGTCGTACAGGTTGTCAGACATGGCTGCCGATGCTGCCGGACTCCTTGATGCGCTCGGCATCGACCGTGCGCATGTGGTCGGTGCATCCATGGGCGGCCAGATTGCGCAGACGATGGCCATTGAGTATCCGGACCGCGTCTTCTCGCTTACATCGATGATGTCGACGACCGGGAACCGAGCGGTGGGACAACCTTCGCCGGATGTGCTGCGGGAATTGTTTTCCGGCCCATCGGCGACCACACGCGACGAATTCGTCGCACAGTTCCTGCGTGCGGCGCGGATCGTCGGGTCGCCGGGCTATCCCAGTGATGAAGCCGAACTCGCAGAAACGGCAGGGCGTGCGTTCGACCGCTCGAACGACATGGTGGCGACGGCTCGCCAGGCGGTTGCGACGGTGGCCTCAGGCGATCGTACGGACCGCCTGCGCAAATTGCGGCTTCCAGCTCTCGTAATTCACGGAATGGCCGACAGAATGTGTGACGTTAGTGGTGGACGCGCAACGGCCGAAGCGATTCCCGGCACGGAACTGGTGCTGATCGAGGACATGGGACACAATATCCCGCCCGGATTGCGGAAACAATTAGCCGAGCGGATTGCCGAGTTTGTGCTGCGCGTGGAGGCCGATTGCAAAGATCGCGCAAGAAGCCAACGGCCTGAAGCCGGCACTACTTAGCCGCAGCACGATGATCGAAACTGATTGTGCGTGTAACCTGCCATTTCCCATCCTGTTGTCGCCAGAGGATGATGAACTTCGCTTCTCCGATGTTGCCGGGTTCGCCGGGATGGTAGAAGCGGTGAACTCCGATTTCGACGGCTCCGAAGTTGGCGATGGGGTAAACCTCCAGGGTTCCGGAAACGAGTTCCCTGGTGACCTTGCCGCAGATGTTGTTCTTTATGGCGTCAACGAACGGCTGCCGTCCGACGGCGAGGCCAGTCTTGTCGTGGTAGAACTCCAGGTCCCCGGACACCAGCGAGCCGAGAGTCGCCAGGTCGCAGTGATTGTAGGCGTCGAAGAGCTGCGCATCGAGCGACTGGACGGTCCTGAAGAGCTGATCGGGTGGGGGCGCAGTCTGCGCCTGGGTTCCGGTGAATGGCGAAGCGAGCAGGACTGTGAAAGCCAGTAGAAGCAAGAGGGCCTTTCTCATGCAGAAGAACTCCGGAGCGGGGATGGCGGTCAACCTCGATTACGCTTGGGGCCAAACGATTGTTCCGGGATTGTGACCTGGAGCCTCAACTCTTCCAGAACGGCGAAGGCCCAACCCTGACCATTTCGTAGCGTGACATGAAGTCGGCGGTGAGGGCGGCCTTGGGGTCATATTGGCCGTCGTTGAAATATAGCTCCATTCTGCCGGCCGGAGTAAAGGCGATCATCATTCGGCTCGGAACGGTCCCGCTCACAGATGAGAACGCATGGGGAATGAGGCGCGGCGCCAGGACGGATTCGCCGGCGCGAAGCTGCAGCTGCTGGTCTCCAACCTGGAAAGCGACTTCGCCTTCCACGACGTAGAACCATTCTTCCTGGTTGAGGTGCAGGTGGAGGGGCGGGCCTCCGGGCATCAGGTGGGTATGCTCGATGATGAATAACCTGCCTGCGGTCTCCGTGCCCGAAACTTT
>JAFAMZ010000181.1 GCA_019232935.1 Silvibacterium sp. | reverse complement strand
CGCCGCCCTCGCCTTTCTAGAGGTAGTCAAATCGCTTTCCCAGGAGCGCGGCGCTCCTTTCAGTTTTCGTACCGAAGCGGCAAGATGACAGGCGTCCATCTGCGTCTAATCAGAAGCCGAATTGCTGTCGAAACCCGATTCCGCAGGTACAATTACCGAGTGAGCCCGGCCACCCGCCTGCGTTCACAAAAATATCTGATAAGCCCCGAGAGGCGTTGCGCCGGTCGCGGCGCGGTGAGAGGTTCACGAGACGAATGAAGAAAAGTCGGTTGCTGTTTTTGCTGCTGCCGTTAATGGCGGCAGCCGGTTTCGCGCAGGAGAGCCGCATGGATGTCAGCGGCAGTCTTTCCGCAGTAATTCCTCCCTTTGTCTCGGGCAATGCTGTTCAGTTGCACGCCACGGTTGGTATGGGTGGCCTGGTCAGCTACCGCTACCTGCTTACTCCCCATATCGGGCTAGAAGTGAATTATCAATATGCGCAGCAGGTGCAGCATTTTCGCAATCCAACCAACAACCTGCTGATTCACAACCGCTTCCAGGAAATATCCGGAGCTATCGTTTACAATTTCGTTTATCGGAACTTCAATCCCTTCGTTGAAGGCGGCCCGGGCGGCTACATCTTCTCACCGATACGCGATCAGACCACGCAGACCCTCAGCGCCAGCCAGAACACGAATATAGGCATTCTTTACGGCGCTGGCATTGCCTACGAACTCAGCCCCAGCTGGGACATCCGCGCCGAGTATCGCGGTATTGTAGTCAAATCGCCCAGCTTCGGGCAGGAGAACCTTCGCACAAATCGGTATTACAACATCTACGATCCGGTGATCGGCGTAGCGTACCACTTCTAAGCAGTTCTGCAGTCACAGCCTCGGCCCAGGCCGAGGCTTAGCTTTTTCAGCTAAAGCAGGGACCAGCAAAAAATGAAAAGCCAGGCGGCAGCCTGGCCCCGGCAAGTGCCGAAAACTTTACCTAACGCCGAGCAGGCGATAGTTCACACCAACGGTAAACCCATGTGGAGTAAGGCCATGGCTCGGCTGGCCCGCCAGGCCCGGCGCAGAAGGCAAGACCTGGTATTCGTAGCCGCCGCGAACGGAGAAGCGCCGCGATACTCGATACTCTCCAAATCCTCCCGGCGCATAAGCGAAGTAGCTTCCCGTCGACCCTCCGGTAGCGACGACCGGAAACTTGATCCAGACTCCGCCTGCCAGAAACTTGGGCCCAAAGGAAAACCGCTTGTAGTGAAACGTATATTTTGCACCCGCCAGGTAGTCCGATTGTGTCTGGGAATCGGTGCCGTTCCAGTGCAGCCAGCGGGCCTCTCCTATAAGGCCGATTTTGGGTGTGATGTTGTAGTCCACAGTAACTCCAGGCCCTATGATCCGCGTTATTGCATCATAATCGGAGTTGAAGCTGCCGAACTCGCCACCCACCCACAAACTCGAGCCGCCGCCGCGAACGGACGGGGCAACCTGTGCAAATGCAGCGGCGGACCCAAAAAGCAGGCCAATTACAAAAAGTCTCTTGAGCACGTTCACTCTCCCAGAATCAAAATCGCCAAAGTCCGGACAAAAAAAAATCAACCGCTGTTACAAATGATCTAACAGAGGCACGCCGACTCAATTTGAATCGATCGGCGTGCCAATCGCGCTGTTTATTGCGGGCTTGACTGTGGCGGAGCCTGATTCGGTCCGGCGGGCTGCGGCCCCTGGCTGGCATCTGCCGGCTGCGCCTGGTTGGGGTCTGCTGCCGGGGGTGTTTGCGTCACAGGGGGGACAGGCCCAGCGGCTGCGGCCGGCGGAACAGCGGCGGGAGCCGTGGTCGAGGCGGTAGCCGGTGGCTGATACCGCTGCAATCGGTAATAGATAGGCGTTACCTGAAACGGCATCTTGTCGCGAGCGCTGAGGAGAGGTGCGGGTTTCACGTTGAGCTGCGCGACCTTGTCGTCCCATGGGTCGATCTTGAGACGGCTGTTTAGCGGGAGGGCAGCAATCTGTGTTAGGTCGTCGATGTTCAGCTTCGGCGCACCCGATCCCAGCGCCGCCAGCCACGGAGTGCCGTCGGTCCGGATCAGCGAGTCTCCCAGACGTGGTGTCAGCAGATAGGGAAGCTGTTTTTCCCGCATCTGCAGCGCCTGGAAGAATAGGCCGACGCCGGCGCCCTTGTCGCGATAGACCGAGTTGTTGAACAACTCGGCGGCTTTCTTTGCCGCCTCCTGATTGTCGATCATCGAGTGGTTCATGTTGAACCGCTGGAATGTCGCTTCATCGGGAAAGAGCAACCGGTCGTTGAAGGCGTAGCGCGTATCGATATGGTGGCCCATGACGATGTGTGCCAGCTGGAAACTGAGCACAGCAGCCAGGCTTTCTTCCGATGGCAGAACATCCGCCAGTCCCTTGCTGATCAGAATCGTATTGCCGACAGCAAGCGATTCTAGTGGAGTGGTCAGCAGCACGCGGCAGTGGATATCGTCGGGCAGAGCCAGCTTGTTGCCGATGATGATGTTGTTGGTCACCGTCTCGAGAACTTTATCGAAATCGCTCGGCGGAGCAAGAAGACCGGCCTGGGTAAGACGGTCAAGTACGTTCTGCTCGGCCTGGGAGATCCACTGTCGCTGTGCCTGCAACGGGCTGACGTCCTGCGACTGGTCGCTCTGGTCCTGGGCATTCTGCACTTCGATAGTTTCGTTTTCGCCTTCGCGCTGCGGAAGCTTCAGGGAGTAGCCCCAGAAATAGGTCTGCGCCCGGAAGCCGGTGGCATGCTTCGAATCGCTTGTCGAGGTCTCCTCGACATATATCGCTGTCGGCAGCCAGGCGTCGGGCTGAACATTCACTCGCCAGCTGTCAAAGTGATAGTAGCGAGCCACCATGTCTTTTTCGTTGCCCGTATAGGAGCCATTGAACCGCACGATGTTGCCGTCCTCGTCTTCGATCCAGACCCGGCCGAAAAAGCGCCCGTAGCCCTCTTTGGGCTTGGGTTTCACATCGAACACGAGAGTGCGCACGCCGCCGAGGAAGTCGCGGCGCACATAGGAGAAATCGTAGTGCTGCTGGTCGAAGCTGACCGGGTCGAGGAACATCATGTCCATGAAGCCTGTCGCCGAATAGCTCAACTGAAAGCTCTTGCTGAGGTCGGTGATGAATCTCATCGATCCCTTGAAAAAGCCCTTCGACTTCGTAGTGCGGCTTTCGTAGGGATTGGCGCTGAACGTCTTGCCGAAATCCACCCGGGCAACCATGTACTGATCGGAGATCGGAACAGTTTGCAGCTTGGCATCAGGCGCCATGTTCTGGATATAAGTCTGGACGACCGGAGTGCTCTTCTGGATTAGCTTGACGGTTGCCTTCTCCCGCGCCACTGCTTTCTCAACCAGAGCGGCCTGTTCGGGGGTCAGAGGCGTAGGAGGCGCATAACGGTTTTCCTTCTTCGCATGAGCCGCGCTGACGCACAGAATGAATGCAAGGCCCAAGGCGGTTATATTGCGGTGAGACATTTACAGGCTCCTAATCTTTCCCTTCGGTAGTTCCCTACAACGTACATTGATTGTTACAGATTGCAAATGCCTCTGAGGAACTGCAATTTGCACTTCTGGCCCATGCGCCTCGTCACGACGGTTATGAGGCTTTCCTTCCAAGGCTGGCGCTGCCGGCTTTACGCCAGTTGGAAGGTTATTCTTATCACGGTCACCTGGTCTATCGGGCGACCATCCTTTGTGGCAGGTTTGAACTGGATGGCCTGAGCCACTGCCTTGGCTTGTTCATCGAGCCCATGGCCGAGGCCGTTCAATACCTGAAGAACCTGAACGTGGCCGTCTGCGGTAAATCGCACCTCCAGCTTTACGTCGCCTTCGATCCGCAACTGCCGCGCCTCCGCGGTATAGGCGGGCTTGGGCTTGGACAGCACGACAATCGGAGTGGCCTGCACTTGCTCCTGCTTGGGGACTGTGGGTGCAGCCGACCCGAAACCCGTTCCCGAGAGTCCGGCCTGTGCCACTCTTCCGGTTCCTCCCGGCTTGCCCGTGCCGCCAACAACGCCATTGGAAAACCCTGCCGAAGCGACTGTGCCGTGCACATCGCGGCCGCCGGGTACGCCGTTAGCAACACCGGAACCGAAATCAACGCCCTTCACTGATCCTTGGCGCGCTGCTCCCGCTCCCGGCTGTCCCACCCCCGGCGTCCCGGAGAATGAGCCTACCGATGCAATGGTCGCGGGGCGGGTCGCATTCGGGTTGGGCGTCACACCCACCGGATCGCCGAATCCGCCGGTCTTCGGCGTCGGCGCGGCATTGTTATTTGCCACCAGCGTAGGTTGAGAACTCTTGAACAGACCGACCTTCGGTTGCGGCGGAGGCGCCACAGCCTTGGGAGGAGCCGGAGCAACTTTCGGAGCGTCGGGCGTGGGAAGTTTTACCTCCACAGGTTTGGGAGGCTCGATTACCGGCTTCGGCGGCTGAATTTTCGGCGGCGGCGGATTGACCTTCGGAGGTGGAGGAACCACGCGGACATTAGGCGGAGGAGGCACGTAAGGCTTTGGAGGCTCAACGGGAAAAATCAGAACCGCCGTGTTCTCCTTGCGGACATGGGCCTCATGGATCCTCGCCGCCGCGAACAATATCAAAAGCGCTGCGACGGCAAGGTTGACGACCAGGCTCACCCCGAACGAGCCGAAGCGCCCTTGCGGTTCAGGAAGAAGCCCAAAGTTTGCCTGTCTCGGATGGTTGCTCGCCATAGCTCTCTTAATCCCAACCTAAATTGTCAAAATTTGTTGCCCAAAAATATTCCATTGCGACAACGCGCTTGAGACACTGGCCGTTCAGAAATACATGCACCCAACGTTCCACACTGGAAGCTATCCCCATTAGGTGCTTCTTTCCAATGCTGGGGGAACGTTTGCGCTACCATAACCCGAACATCCCGGCTATGCACTCTTAGACTTGTCGCAGAATGGGCTGATTATATTACATAAGTAATAGGCTGGTAACGACTAATTTTTCCTCGATTATAATCCCGCGCTCCTCAGCGCGTAACCCTTACTGAAGCCCGATAGTACCTCAGGTAAATTTTTCACTGGACTTTCATCCAAGTGGCGCTGTCTCCAAGAGCCACCTTCCGGCCGGAACTGGCCGAACCGAAGACCACCGAGAGCCTCCTGCGGCTTGATTCAATCGGACTACCACTCACACGCATAATCCGATAGCCTCGAACCGGGGAGTACATTTTGAGAATACTCGTTACCGGCGGCGCTGGATACATTGGCGGAACGGTCGCTCAACTCATGCTCGATCGGGGCCACGACGTCTTTATCTATGACAACCTTTGTCACGGCCACCGCTCACTGATCCCCGAACGCGCACAATTTATCCAAGGCGAACTCGCCGACCGGGCGGCGCTCGAAACTCTCCTCCACACGGGAATAGACGGAGTCATGCACTTCGCCGCTCTGATCGAAGCCGGCGAGAGCATGAAAAAACCGGAGATCTATTTCCGCAACAATACTGCGTCGACGCTGACTCTGCTCGAAGCCATGCTCGCGACGGGGGTCGACCGGTTCGTGTTTTCATCGACGGCAGCCGTTTACGGCGAGCCTGAATCGACTCCGATTCGGGAAGACGCAGCGCTCCGGCCAACAAACACCTATGGCGAATCGAAGCTGCTGGTCGAGCACATGCTTACCTGGCTCAACCGCATTCACAGCTTCCGTTATGCCAGCCTGCGATATTTCAACGTAGCCGGTGCGATTGAAGGCCGCGGCGAAGCCCACGAACCGGAATCGCACATCATCCCGCTGATCCTCGATGTGGCCCTCGGACGGCGGCAGAGCATTAAAGTTTTCGGAAGCGACTACCCTACCCCCGACGGAACCTGCATCCGCGACTATATTCATGTGAGCGACCTTGCGCACGCGCACCTGCTGGCATTCGAGGCCCTGAACGAACGGGAGAGGCTCATCTACAACCTTGGCAATGGAGTGGGTTTCAGCGTTCGAGAGGTGATCGAATCGGCGCGCCGCGTCACCGGCCATGCAATTCCCGTCGAGGAATGCCCGCGCCGTCCGGGAGATCCCGCCGTGCTGATCGCGAGCTCCGAGAAGATCCACCTTGAGCTGGGATGGAAGCCCGAATACGCCAGGCTGGATGACATCATCAAGACTGCATGGAAGTGGCACCAGCAGTATTACTGAAAGCCGTCCTGATTTCCTGCTACGCCGCGATGTTTATCTTGCTGCAGCTTCCACAACCACCGGCTCACCGGAAACCTTCGGCGGCCTCACCATCAGAGGCATGACGATCGATACCGCCATGATCGCCGCGATCACGTGAAGCCCTGTTTCGTAGCCGCCGCTCGACTGCCGCATGTGGGCGATCATCAACGGACCGAATGCGCTGGCGAATCCCCATGCCGTAAGCATCAGGCCGTAGATCGGGCCGACGTTCCTGGCCCCGAAGTAATCCGCAACAAACGCGGGCATCGTGCCGAATCCGCCGCCGTAGCACATCAGAATGATGAACGTGACCACCGTCAGCCCGCCCACCGTGTGCACCGACGGAAGAAGCCAGAACAGCGCCACCTGCAGCAGATACATCACTGCGAAGGTATAGCGCCGGGTGATGCCGTCCGACACCCAGGCCCAGAAGACACGCCCTATGGCATTCCCAAGGCTGACTACTCCGACCATCCCCGCCGCCACGATTGCCGTCACCTTGGCTAACTCCTGAAACATCGGAGCTTCCTGCGAAATGACTGAAATCCCCGCCGAAGTATTTAAGAAGAGCAGCAGCCACAGCGCCCACCACTGCCATGTTCTCAAGGCCTCGCCGAGGCGGAAGTCTCTGGCCGAGCGCTGGGAGGCTTGCAGCGGCTTCGGCGTCCATCCGGAAGGCTGCCAGCCCGCCGGCGGATTCGTCATGAACCAGCCCGCTCCGCAAACCACAATGAGGTATGCGACGCCAAGGTACGCGAAGGTATGCAGCACGCCGACGCTCTGGATCAGCCGGGTCGCAACCGACGCGGTCACCAGCGCGCCTGCGCCGAATCCCCCCACGGCAACGCCCGTCATCAGGCCGCGGCGATCGGGGAACCACTTCACCAAGACGGAAATCGGAACAATATAGCCGAAACCCAGCCCGATCCCGCCGATGAGTCCATAGGTTGCGTAGAGCCAGGGCAACCCATTAGAAAAGCTCGCCAGAAAGATGCCGCCGCCGTAGAGCAGGCCCGCAGTCAGCACGACGATGCGCGGTCCGCGGCGATTCAGCCATAGTCCGCCGAAGAAGGCGGCGAAGCCCATCACGAAAATCGCGATCGTGAACGTGAGCGTGACGTTAGCTATCGTCGAGTGGAAGAGCTTCGAGATCGGAATCCGGAATACGCTCCAGGCATAGACTGCGCCCAGCCCCATCTGCACCAGAATCGCCGCCAGAGCGATTCCCCACCGTCTCAACTCGTTCATAGACCCTCGCTTCACCTGTTCGTACAGGAATTGCCCCGCAGAACAGTCGCTCCGGGGAAAGGCCTGTCTGATGCAACGCTCGAGGAACGCGCCTTTGTATCACATGGATGAGAGAGGGGGCGATACCTTACTTGGACAGAGCCGGCATAAGGCAATCTGGACAGGATGTAAGCGCTACGTTGTGTCCGTAGAATTCCCAGTGTCACGAGAGTATCCTCCTTCCTATGGATCAGGTATTCCTTTCCTATAAATCCACCCCTAAAGAGCGCCTTATGGCTGGCCGGCTGCGAACAGCACTCGAAGAGGAGGGAATGAAGGTCTGGACCGATAGAGATGCCCTTCAGGCGGGAGAAAACTGGGAGGGAACGCTATCCGGCCAGTTGAATCGGATGGATGCCGTGATTTTTCTCATTGGACCCGATGGTCGCGTCGGGGAAGAGCAGCGAGATGAGGCGACGGCCGTGTTTCGAGCCGAATGGGAAAGTCCGAAAAAAATCCCCCTCATACCCGTCGTCACCACCTACACCGATCTGCCCCCCTTTCTGAAAGAGGTGCAGGCCATCGAAGTCAGCGACGTCGAAAACGGCTGGTCCGAGGCCGCAAAGAAAATCAAACAGACGCTCGGCGCCGCGGATTCTACCGGCTCTGTGCCTGCTTCGGGAGAAAACGAACAACAGACGCGCCTGCTTGAGATTCAGCGATTCGCTGATTCACTCAAGGCTGCGGATTCCAGGGAGAAGCTGGCCCGATAGATGCGCGCCAAGCCCCGCTTCGAGCAATCGGTTTTCATCAACTGCCCCTTCGATCCCGCCTATGAAGACCTGCTTCACGCTATTGTTCTGACTACGGTTTCGCTCGGATTTGTGCCTCGCTGCGCTCTCGAATCCGGCGATTCGGATTATCGCTTTCCTCACATTCTCGATCTGCTGGCAACAAGCAAGTATTCGATCCACGATCTCTCCCGTTTTACCGGCGAAGGGCCGGCCAATCTGTCGCGCATGAATATGCCGCTTGAACTCGGGGTGGCCATCGGCCTCAAGCAGTCTCAATCCCGCAGAAAGCGTCGCTGGGCGGTGATGGTTCCGGAATTGCCTGCCAACCCCGGATCGAATCCGAACGCGCATGAATATCAGCGGTACATATCCGACCTGGCCGGAAAGGACCCGCTGCGTCATGAGCAGACGCCGGAGAGCGTAATCCGCGAGGTCTATTCGTGGCTGAAGACGCTCGACGAGGTAGTAAATCCACAGCCGAACGCGCCCGACATCGTTACCGCATTCCCGTCCTTTCAGAGAAAAATCGCGGATCGCAAAAACAATGCCCTGGGCAAATCAATCTGGGCAGATGTACTTACAGCCGCCCTAGAGGCCGCGCCAAAGGTGAACGGCTGAGGAGATTTGTTGACCCTGCCCACCCATCGGGATACTCTGGTCCCGTGATGGCTTCCCTCTCGACCGGCGCTCCTTTCTGTTGTCGCTAGACCTGCGCTCCTTCCCTGCCCTCATTTCCCGTGCCGTCATCTCCAACAACCTGAAGAGGTAAGCATGAAGGTCTATCGACTCGCTCCCGTTCTTGCCTTTGCTGTAGCTGCCTTGATATTTGCCGACGTCCCGGCTGACTGGAAGACCGGCCTGCTTGCCTGGCGCTCGTATCGCGAGCAGCGTCTCGCCGCACCCGATGGCTGGCTGACGCTGGTCGGCCTCGAATGGCTCAAGCCGGGAGCAAATACCATCGGCTCCTCGCCCGATAACCGCATCCGGCTTTCCGCCGCTCCGGAACACCTCGCAGTCATTGAAGTAAGCGGCAGCGATATCCGGCTCGTTCCTCCGGCCGGCGGATTCCCCGCCGGTGTTCAGCTCGACGGCGCGCCTGCGCAGCCAGCGAGGCTAGCCGACGATGAAGCGCAGAATCCTTCGAAGCTGACCACCGGCACTCTGACCATCCTGCTGCTGCATCGCGGCGACCGTTACGCGCTGCGTATCAAGGATTCCCAGGCTCCCACGCGGCTGAATTTCCACGGGCTCCACTGGTACGATCCAGATCCGCATTATCGCGTCGAGACGAAGTGGATTCCGTTTGTGCCGGCGAAGAAGATACCGATTCCCTCAATCATCGGGGTCACCGACCAGATGCCCGCGCCTGGGCTGGCCGAGTTCACGCTGGAAGGCAAGACAATTCAGCTGGAGCCGGTGCTCGAGGAGGCCGACGCAAAACAGCTTTTCTTCATCCTGCGTGACGCAACCAGCAGGACGACAAGCTATGGCGCGGCACGATTTCTCTATACCGATTTCCCTGACCACGGGCTCGACCAGCCGGGCAAGCTCATTCTGGACTTCAACCGGCTGCAAAACCCTCCCTGCGCTTACACTGCCTATGCAACCTGTCCGCTGCCTCCGGAGCAGAACCGGCTGACCATTGCTCTGCCCGTCGGCGAAGCAAAGTACTCGCACTGACTCCTGAAGCACTCCGCTCATCACCCCTGCACCCGGCTGATATAGGATGATAAGTCGCTGAGGTCGCAAAGGATGATCATCGGAGTACCCAGAGAAGTTAAAGACCACGAGAGCCGCGTCGCCATCACCCCCGGAGGGGTTAAGTCCCTCACCGAAGCAGGGCACAAAGTCCTGATCGAAACCCGCGCTGGAGAAAGCTCTGCCCTCACCGACGATGATTACCAGTTCGCCGGAGCCGAAATCGTCGGTTCAGCCGGCCACGTCTGGGGACACGCCGACATGGTCGTCAAAGTCAAGGAGCCCGTCCCGCAGGAATACCAGTTTTTTCGTGAGGGGCTGGTGCTATTCACCTACCTGCACCTCGCGCCCCTGCCCGAGCTGACCGAGGCGCTTCTCAATGCCAAAGTCACCGGCATCGCGTATGAGACCATCCGCGACCGCGCAGGAACCCTCCCGCTCCTCACACCTATGTCCGAGGTCGCCGGACGCATGTCCGTCCAGGTCGGAGCCTCCTTCCTCGAGCGCGAGTACGGCGGCCGCGGCGTCCTCCTCGGCGGAGTCCCCGGCGTGCCCCCTGCGAACGTCACCATCATCGGCGGGGGTATCGTCGGCACCAACGCCGCAAAAATCGCCGTAGGCATGGGAGCCAAGGTCACCATCCTCGACCTCAACCTCAACCGGCTCCGCGAGCTCGACGATATCTTCAACGGCAAGCTCTTCACTCTCGCCTCAAACTCTTACAACGTCGCCCGGGCCACACAGGAAGCCGATCTCGTTATCGGCGGTGTCCTCATCCCCGGAGCCGCAGCGCCGAAAATCGTCACTCGCGAGATGGTTTCCCATATGAAGCGCGGAGCCGTCATCGTCGATGTCGCCATCGACCAGGGCGGATGCGTTGAGACAGCCCACCCCACCACCCACTCCGAACCGTCTTTCCTCGTCAACGGAGTCGTACACTACTGCGTCACCAACATGCCGGCTGCCGTCCCCTACACTTCAACCCACGCACTCACCAACGCAACTTTTCCCTACGTGTTCAAGTTGGCCCAGCTCGGGCCCCATGCCGCCATCCTCGAAGACAACGGCATTCGTGACGGAGTCAATACCTACGCCGGGACACTCACCTGCGAGCCGGTCGCCACATCCCAGGACAAGGCCTGGAGCCCCGTCCGCGAACTGCTCGCGTAAACAAAAAGGCCAGCCCGCAGCTACGCCTTTCGTTACAACAAAATCTCGGGGACCCACAAACTTCGGGCGCCCCACGTCCTCATTTTCGGACCTGGGAAAAAACCCATCGACCCTACTAAAACCCACCGAGCCTACTTCAGGTGCCCGACCCTACTTCAGGTGCCCCACTCAAGCCTTCTTTTGGCTTGAGTGGGACGAACTCGGGCCTTTACTGCGCCGGAGGGGCCTCCTCCTCACGGCTCTCCCTGGACGCCTTGGGATTCGGCACCGTCAGCGAGTGTTCCAGCCGGAAAGTCAGTGTCGTCTCGGCGGGAATCACGATGTCCTTATTGCCGGTGAATGCTGCGCCCGCCGTGCCCGCACCGGCTCCAACCAGGCCACCGATGAGCGCGCCCTTGCCTCCGCCGGCCAGGCCCCCGATCAGCGCTCCTGCACCGCCGCCGCCGGCGATAAATCCCGCTGAACGCTTTCCTTTGCCTTTCTCGGCTCGATCCACGGTGCTCGAGGCGATCTGGTACGTCGTCCCGAATGCGCGAACCGAATCGAGTCGCACCGATAGCGATGCCCCGCCCTTGAATCTGCCAAGCGGCTTCGCGTCGACTACCGTTCCGCTGGCAGAGGAGCCGGCCTTGATGACTGTCACGCCGCCCACCACCACTGGCTCAGCTACGGTCGCCGTGAACCGGTCCCCTGGCGTGCTGACCTTCGATCCCATCGCAGAAGTTGTCGTTACCGCAATGTGCGTCCCTGCCGGAATCACGATTGGCGGGGGCGGAGGAGGAGGTTGAGGCGCTGGTGCTGGCGCGGGTGCCGGCGCCGGTGCTGCCGCAGTCGAAGTGCTGGACGAAGTCGTTGGGCTGGCAGAACTGGACGTTGTCGCCGGAGGCGCGCTCGCCGGAGCCCCGGTGCTGGGCGAAGTTGCCGGTTCCGCCGGCTGGGTTGCGGCTGGCGGTTGCTGCGCCTGGTTGGTCTGGTTGTCCTGCTTCTTGCAGCCACCGGCAAGCAGCAGGCCTGCCAGGGCAAACGGTAGAATCGCCGCAGAAACTCGAGTGTTTTTCATAACGGAAACATGATGCCACATCGCTGGACTTGGTGGCTCTGAAATTCCAGTTCTCCGGTCCGACGCCTTCGCAAGCCTATAATCGTTCCCCAGGAGTCCTATTTGGCCGAACTGAAACACAGGCGTGCCACTGTGGTCGCGCTGGGCGCCGCAACCCTCCTGCTGGTACTGCTCCTGGGAGCGCTGAACGCATTTCGTCTCGACTTCCTCCGCCCCAATTCCAGCGGCCAGATCATTCTCTTCACAGCACTTTCCATCCTGGCCTTTCTGCTCTTCGTAACCCTGCTCGTTCTGCTCCTCCGCAACATCCTCAAGCTTCTCGCCGATGAGCGCAGCCGCGTCCTCGGCTCCCGCCTTCGCTCCCGCATGCTCATCGGGGCCGTCCTGCTCTCCTTCGCGCCGGCGCTGTTCATGTTCCTCTTCAGCTTTCTGCTGATGAACCGTTCCATCGACCGATGGTTCTCGCAGCCCGTCGCCGAGCTCCGCGATAACTCCGTCCGGATCGCGCTGGACCTCGCCCATTACGTTAGCCTCAACGCCCGTGCAGAAGCCGAGTCTCTCGCCCGTTCCCGCTCCTTCGCCGACCACTACGCCAGTAAGGAAACCTCGCGCCTCCTCGAGGAAATCCGAACCCATCGCATTACCCTTCAGGGCGGCTTCGTAATCGTCTACCGCGATGGCGATCTCGTAGCGCAATACCAGGTGCCACAGCAGCCGGCCCAGGTTCGCACCTGGCTCGACGAGGATTCTGCCGACAAGAATAACAACCCGCCGGACATCGTCGCCGCGGCCCTCATGGCGGCGCAACGCACCGATGAGCCCATCCTGATCGCAGGCAGCAACCAGTATGCCGTCGGAGACGCAACCATAGACGACGGCGGCCTCGTCGTCGTCGGCCTCCCATTACCCGCCGGCCTCAGCACCACCATCGGACAGATTCGCAGCGGCTACGACCAGTATTGGACCCTCTACCGCGAGCGCCGCAGTATCCGCAGCACCTATTTGTTCCTGCTGCTGTTACTTACTACTCTCGTCTTCTTCGCCAGCAGCTGGCTTGCCCTCTATCTCTCAAAGCAGATCACCCGCCCCGTCGAGGCCCTGGCCGACGCCATGAACGCCATCGGCGAGGGCGCGTACGAGCAGCGCGTCACCGTCTCCGCAACTGCCGAACTCGGCGAGCTCGTCCGCTCCTTCAATCACATGGCGTCCGACCTCGAAGAGAGCCGCCGCCTCGCCAACTCCTCCGCCGCCCAGCTCTCAGCCGCGAATCTTACCCTCGAATCACGTCGCAAAGAGCTCGAAACTATCCTTGAAACCATCCCCAGCGGAGTTGTCACCCTCGACTCAGAGTGCCGCATCCTGCAGGCCAACCGCGCTTTTGTCGATCTGGT
>JAFAMZ010000099.1 GCA_019232935.1 Silvibacterium sp. | reverse complement strand
CGGAGAACCGCCCCGAAACCCGTCCGGCACCGCAGCCGAATCGCCCTGAAAGCCATCCCGCTGAGAACCGTAACGAAGCCCGGCCCAGCCCTCAGCCGGCCAACCATCCTGAGGCCCATCCGGCTCCGCAGCCTGCGACCCGTCCGGAGGCAAAGCCAAATCCTCAGCAGAAGCGGCCCGAGCAGCACCCTGCCGCCCAACCCGAGTCAAAGCCCGCCCCGGCTCACCCTGCCAACCAGCATCCCGCGGCCTCACAACATCCAAAGGAACCTACCCAGGAACGTCCTCAGCAGAAGCCCGAGGAGCGCCAGCCCCAATAATCTTCTTCTGAAGCAAACAAGAGGGGAGAACGCATCGCGCTCTCCCCTCGTTGTTTGTGCAGGGGTGCCTCGTGCGACCCGCTCCCCGATCTTGGGCGGATTCGCAACGATTCAGCTATTCGCCCTTGTCCTTACTAATGGCCACAACCGCTACCATTCCCGTTGCTGCCACCATGCCTACGACCGCGGCAAGTCCGACCACCCCTACAATCGCTGTCGCGTTGCTGCCGGGCGCACCGCTCACAACAACCGGCGCAGCAGGTTCTGGCGCCGGTACCGGCGGCGGCAGCGGAGGATACAGCGGCGGCAGACCCTTGAATTCCACCGGCGGCGTACCCGTCCCCGGTGTTGGTGGAGGTGTGGGCGTTGGAGTTGGCGTGGGCGTTGGTGTGGGAGTGGGCGTTGGTGTGGGAGTAGGCGTGGGGGTGGGAGTCGGTGTTGGCGTGGGGGTAGGCGGCGGAGCCGACGGCGGATACAACTTCGCTGCGAAGTTGTAATCCGACTCATCGATATCCAGCCCTCCTGGAATCGGCTGCCCACTTTTCGTGATGGAACCCGGAATCTGATAGCACATGATCGAGTTCGGATCCGGCGGCGTCGTCCCCGTCAGTGACGATTCCTCGATAGGTGTCAACACCTGCTGATCCACCATCTGCTTGTTCCACGGTGGATTCTGATTCTGGAAAAAGGCATACGCTTTTTGCGGATCGATCAGCTGCACCAGCGCCCGCCTCATATGCTCGTGCACGAAACCAAGCGTGTGCCCCGCTTCGTGTCGCACCACTCTTCTGTATTCAGAGTCCGGTGTCGACAACGAGAATGAATCCAGATTCATCGTTGGCTTGCCGGCGGGAATCTTCAAAATATCCGTGCCGATAAAGGACCAGTAGCCCCCAGTCGGCGGCGGCCCGTGAACGGTGGCAATCCTCACCTGGCCTCCGCTGGCAACCTTGGTGAACGCCACATTCGCCCGCGGAGCCCATGCGTTCATGTGCGAGAGGATCTTGTCCTGCAGCGCCGAATCGCTAATGTCTAGGAAACTCACGGTCAACGCAACCTTGCCCGACTGCCAGTACTTTGTCGTCATGGCGGCGATGTGTTCCTTCGTTGGCTGAAACGACGGAACTACCCGGGCCAAAAGCTCGACCTGGGGCCGGTTCGCGGGATTGACTGCAATTGCCAGGTCGGCGGCCTCGACCCACTGCTCCACCGGAAGGTATCTCGGCGTACAAACGATGAGATCTGACATTGGTTTCTCCACACTGGCTGGAACTGCCCAAATCCAGACAATTCAAAAGGAAATTGGCCCTCAAGCCGCAGACGGCAGCTTGCACGTTGAAAGAATTGTGCGATGCGAATACCAGACGTTTCAGGGGGGGCCGCCGTACAGCCTGGCAGCAGCTTGAGAACCGGACCGGCGCCGCTCCAAAACCAGCGACCCTTATAGACCTTTTGGAGGGAGTTGCCAACTTAAATTTCAGTGATTTTGTTTGGGCTCCCAGATCGCGTACCCCTTCGTATTTGGGCCGGGAGGAGCGCTCAAGACATAATGAGCCGAAATGTAAGCGCAGAGCGGCTCGTAAATGCTTTCCGTGTTTAATGCGCGCGCGCGATAGGGAAAGAGAAAGGTGCGGCGGATCCTGTTTCGCAATCCCTCCGCGTCCGTAGTGCAACTTCCTTCATATCCTGCGGGTAGCAGTAGTTCCCTTGTCGGATGATTCTTTAGTTCCTCTATTTTTCTGACCACTGCCTGCCGGTCGAAGGCGTTCTCCAAGGTAAAGTAATAGCCCCAATCCACCTGCGCTGGGTTGTGTGTGACAAAGTAACCGAACGGGACTTGCGCCGTGCCTTTCAGTTCCGCAGGGACCCACGGGGAGTCGGAAATTGACTCACCTGCTGCCAATGACTGGTAATTCCGAACTTTTTGGATCCCGATAGTTTCCCCGAATCGCCGGATATAGAGTTCCTCGGCCAGCTTCTCCAGCTTAGATAGCGGGCCGCTCTGCGCTCTGAAAAGGAATATATGAGCAGCCTCCGATAGAGCGCCTTCGTATTGCCAAAGAGTAGCAACGCTGGAGACGGCAAAGACCCCCAGAAATACCCATCGGTACCATCGCCACACATCCGGCTGGTTTCCGACGATCAGCAGGCTGACGATCCAGACAACCAGCACATTGAAGCCCACGTGATACAGGTCGCAGATACTCATGGCCGCTGTGAGCGCCGGAGCGGCAATGAGCAGAAGAAGAACAGTATTGGACCATCTTTTTCCCTTCATTAGGCTGACGATCAGATAAGAGGCGCACAGGAACACCGCAACAAACAGCAGCAATATATGCGGCGCCGGAATGATCGGATAATTGAGCCCTCCGCTGCCGATAGTTTTTAGCGTGGCGAGGACGCCCAGACGATTGACGGTTGCCATGACAAGGCTTAGAAGCAGCAGCATCGAGACATAGGGAAGAAATGCCTTCCATCCGAGCCGTGCAAAAAAGAACAGCATGAAAACCGACGTTCCCAGGCTGAAGGCAATTGCAAGCTCAGGCGAAATCAGCAACAATCCCACGGTGCAGGCGGGCACGCATACTGAACCCAGGATCAGGTTTCGCAACTTGCCGTTCCGGAGGGCTCGCCAGACCAGGAGACCGCAAAAAGGCGCTATCGTATACCGGAAACCGGTATAGTTGATGCCGCCAGCCACTAGAAAAGGGAGCATGTAAAGATAGACGAGCAAGAATACTTGTCGCTTCTGCTCGCTTTGATAGTCAAGTTTGTTGATGATTTCCGCCAGCAGCCAGATACCCGAAGCGGCGCTGATCATCCAGAACAGATAGTAAGCGGCGGGGATATTAATATGGAAAAACTTGCTGACCCATAACGGCAGGTAAATTAAAGCTGCACCGTAAGCAAATTCAAAATCGCGGTATGGCCTGAGGCCTTGTCTGGTCAGCTCGATCCGATTTATGAAGTAAGCCGGCTCGAAGAAGTATCCGAAGTTACTCAGCTTTGAAGTGAGGATGTATAGAATCCCGCACACAGCCACAGCAACGGCGATGCAGATCCATAACGTTTTCCTGTCAACCGCAGCGGAGTAGCGGCTCTCCGGTATCCCGAAACCGAGTTTGTACCACCACGCCGCGCCGATAGCTGTCAGCAGGACGAAGAGTACAATCGCAAGGCGATTATTGTAGCCGAAGACATAGGACGCGGCAGCTGCAGGTCTGACTGGTACGAGTCGCGGCAGATAAAATACAGCAGCCAGGGACAGGAATAAATAGCCGGCGAAATACACCTTTGCGGCCGTTGAAATCTTGGTGGCTGTTGCTGAAATCATCTAACTGACGCCTCGCAACCAGATTATAACGGCAGCGATTTCCATCACTCTCTTGTTCACTACTGGTTTCGTGAGTCGCCCTACTGCTTGAATTCCACCACCGTAGCACCCGCACCGCCTTCATTCTGCGGAGGCTCCGTCACACTCGCCACCTGCGGATGCTGCCGCAGATACTCGCGCAACGTGCGTCTCAAAATTCCCATGCCCGTCCCGTGAATGATACGCACCCTGGGCAGTCCGGCAAGAAACGCGCGGTCGAGGAATTTCTCCACCTCGTCCTGCGCCTCGCCCGCCGTACGCCCGATGACGTTGATCTCCCATCCGAGACTCTCGTCCGGATCGGCGACCGACACCGAAACACCTCTTCGACTGCGCGCTGCCTGCAACGGAGTCTCCGCCGCAGCCGTCCGCATCACCTCGGCGATCTCATCGCGCGCCACCCGCATCTTCATCGCGCCGACCGACACCTCGAACATCTTGTCGTCGATCTGTCGCTCGACGCGCGCCGTTTTCCCGCCCAAACCTCCTGCAGCACGCAGCTTCACCATGTCCCCTGCCGACACATGGCGCACAATGTGCGGCGCTGCGTTTTGATCACCCTTGTCCGCTCCGGTGTGATGCGCGACGACAGCGGAGTTGAAGCTCTCGGCGAACTCCCTTCGCAGCCGCGAGATCCTGCGCTCGGCCTCCTTCGACAGCTTTTGCTGGGCGGCACGGTCGTCGATCGCCTTTACCGTCTCGCGTGCCCGGTATTCGAAGTCCTTCAGCAGCGACTCGAGTTTCTGCTCCAGCTCCCGGACCTTGGCTCTCTGCTCCTTCATGCCCTCGACTTCAAGACGCGCGCGCTCCCGGCTCAATTCGCGCTCAAGCAGGTCGAGACGTTCACGCTCTGCGGTGGCCGCGCGAAGCTGCTCGTGCAGCGAGTCGATGAAGCGGCCGATATCCTGGGTTTGCGTGCTCAGCCGCGACCGCGCCGCCTCGATCATCTTCGTATCGAGCCCCAGCCGCGCCGCAATGTTGATGCCCGCCGACACCCCCGGAACGCCCTGCCGCAGCTCGTACGTTGGAGCCAGCGTGCGCTCGTCGAATCCCACCGCAGCGTTGATCACTCCCGGTGTGTTCGCCGCATAAACCTTCAGCGAGGTGTGATGTGTCGAGATGATGGTCCACGCACGCACGCGCAGGAAGTGCTCGGCAATGGCCACGGCCAGCGCCGCCCCCTCTTCCGGATCGGTCGCCGACCCCAGCTCGTCTAAAAGCACCAGCGACGACGAATCCGCCTGCTCCGAAATTCGATTCAGATTCACAATATGCGCCGAGAACGTCGACAGATTCTGCTCGATCGATTGCGCATCGCCGATATCGGCCAGCATCGCATCGAACACCGGAAGTACAGCCTCTTCCGCCGGAACCGGGACACCGCTCTGCGCCATGATGGCCAGCAAACCTGCCGTCTTGAGGCCCACGGTCTTGCCCCCCGTGTTCGGCCCGCTGATGATCAGCTGCCGCGCGTCGGAGGTCAAAGCGACACTTATTGGCACGATATCGGGTGCCCCATTCAAGCCCCGCTGTTGGGCTTGAATGGCTCCTTTACCGGATGCCACAACTCCGGGTGCCCCATCCTTCGCGGCTGAAGCTGCCGCGAAGGGTGGGATCGTATTCCTCAATCTCTTCTCCAGCAGCGGATGTCTTGCCTCTCTCAACCTGAACTCCGCTCCCTCCACATCCATCCGTGGCTCAACACACCGGAACTCCACCGCAAACCGTGCCCGCGCCTGCAGCGTGTCCACCTCGGCCAGCACCTCGGCGCCCTTCAGGATCACCGGAGCGTACTGCCCGATCTGCCTCGTCATCTCGGCGAAGATGCGATGAATCTCCGCCTGCTCGTCTTCCAGCAGCCGAACGAGATCGTTGTTCAGCTCGATGGTCTCCAGCGGTTCCACGTACACTGTCTGCCCGCTCGAGCTTGTGCCGTGCACCACGCCCTGCACCCGCCGCTTCCACTCCGCCTTTACCGGAATCACGAAGCGCTCGCCGCGAATCGTGATCAGGTCGTCCTGTGTCGTACCGCCTTCAGAGAACCGCCGCAGCGCCGACCGCAAACTCTCCTCGATTGCTCTTTGCTGCCGCTCCATCTCTCGCCGAATTCGCCGGAGCTCCGGTGAAGCGTTGTCGGCCAGCGATCCGTCCGGCAAAATCCTCGACCGCAGCGACTCGATCAGCGGCCGCAGAGGGAGCGTGAGCAACTCGCCCGCCATCTCCCGCAACTCGGGCAGCGCATCGGCCAACTCCGCGGGAGGCACAGCCATCAACGCCGCCCATGCCGAGATATCTTCGCCCAGCGCCAGTACGCGGCGAATCTCGTCGGCCTCAAGCGCCGCCCCCGCGATCCGCGATTTGGCCAGCGCCTCCGAGGGGTCCAACAGCGAGCCGAGAGACGGACGCACGCCAGCCTCAATCAGCCGCCGCATCTCCCAGGCCAGCGCGTGCTCCCGCCGGATCCACTCCACATCCGCCGATGGCCCGAGCCCCAGCAGCCAGGCGCGGCCCGTTGAGGACTGCGCGTACCCGGCCAGCATCTCGAGAAAACGCCCCCACTCAAGCGCCTGCGGACTGCAATCGCTCACCACATGCGGAATGGGCGGGGTTAGCGTCATACCTTCATGCTACCGGGAATAACTAACCCGCGCCGCCCCTGGCGGAACAAGCATCTTTACAAATGCGTAATATGTAGCAGGTCTTTCGCAGCAAAGGAGGGACCCGGCCATGTACTGTAGCGGATGCGGACAACCCGTCGAAACTAACGAGCAGTTCTGCCGTAACTGCGGCAGAACCATTCCCCAAATCACCCCAGGCGCGCCCATCGCTCCCGGTATTCCGGGAGCACCCTGGTTCTACACCCGCGTGCACCGCCATCTTCAGGCGCTCTCTGTGCTCTGGATCGCCTATGGCATTCTGACCATCGTCACTTGGGCCCTGGCTATGTCTTTCTTCGGGGGCTGGTTTCACGGCTACTTCGGGCACATGCATCACGGACCCTTCGGCGAATTTCCCTTCAACAACTTTTCACGGTTTGTGCCCTTCATCACCGCCATGGTGATCGCACGCGCTGTCCTCTGTTTCGCTACAGGGATCGCCCTCCACCGCCGCACGCCCTGGGCCCGCATCCTGGCGCTCGTGGTCGCCTTTCTGACTCTGATAAAACCTATCCTCGGAACCGCCCTTGCCATCTACACGCTCTGGGTGTTGCTGCCGTCGCCCTCCGCCCAGGAGTACGAACAGATGGCCGGAGTTTAGCGTGGGTGCCCCATTCAAGCCCCGGTGTTGGGCTTGAGTGGGCGTAGCTCAATTCGTCGACTCGATACAATGAAGCCCTATGGAATACCCCATCACCCGGCTCCGCCGTCTGCGCCGCACCGAGGCCCTGGGCAACCTGGTCCGCGAGACGCACCTCGAGCCCGGAGCCCTGATCTACCCGCTCTTTCTCTGCCCCGGGGAAGGAGTCCGCAAGGAAATTGCCTCCATGCCCGGCGTCTTCAATGTATCGGTTGATGAAGCGTTGAAGGAAGCCGAAGAAGCTGCATCGCTCGGCATCGGAGGCCTGCTCCTTTTCGGCCTTCCCGAATCGAAAGACGAGCAGGCCACCGGAGCCTGGGCCGACGACGGCATCGTGCAGCGCGGCGTCCGGGCGCTAAAACAGTCGTCAGCCGCAAAGAAGCTCGTCCTCATCGCCGACGTCTGTCTCTGCGAGTACACCTCGCACGGCCACTGTGGAATCGTCAAAAAGAAGGAGGGCGGTTTAGAAGTAGACGAGTATGAGATCGAAAATGATTCCTCGCTCGCGTTGCTCTCGAAAACCGCCGTGTCTCTCGCGAAAGCCGGCGCCGACATCGTCGCGCCCAGCGACATGATGGACGGCCGCGTCGGCGTCATCCGCGACGAGCTGGACAACGAAGGGCTCGATCTGACGGCTATCCTCTCCTACGCCGCTAAATTCGCCTCCGCCTTCTACGGACCCTTCCGCGAAGCCGCCGACTCGGCTCCGCAGTTCGGCGACCGCCGTAGCTATCAGATGGACCCCGCCAACCTGCGCGAAGCGATGCGGGAGATCGACCTCGATCTCGGCGAGGGCGCCGACATGATCCTGATGAAACCGGCGATGCCCTACCTCGACGTGATCCGCGCCGCCCGCGAGAGATTTGATATCCCGATCGGCGCTTACCAGGTCTCCGGAGAATACTCGATGCTCAAGGCCGCCCTTGCCAACGGCTGGCTCGACCCGAACCGCGCCATGATGGAGTCGCTGCTCTCGATCCGCCGCGCCGGGGCGGGGTTTATCGTGACTTATTTTGCAAAGGAAGCCGCGAAGGTGCTGAGCTAAAACAGATGAACTTATACGAAGACAACTGGAGAAGATACCGGAGAGTTAGAGCTCTCCTTCTCATCATCGTTATTAGTTGGATTCCAATTGCGATGCTGGTGGGAACATTGTCACGGTGGCTATTAAAGACCTCTATCGTAGGTTCAATAATTCTCCCGATAGGCCTGCTGCTGTTCATGATTATGGCAATTCGCTTTCAGACTTTTCCCTGCCCTCTCTGCGGCAAGTGGTTTTCAGGAACTTGGTGGTACAACTGGAGCTTCCTCGCGCGGAAGTGCGTGCATTGCGGCCTGCGAAAGTTCAGCGTTGAATAGTTTCGGAGTATCCAATAAAACAGTTATGGGTTACAACCACTACTGGCGTCGACCCGCAGAAATAGAACCCGAAGCATTTTCACGAATCGTCGCTGATTTCCAGAAATGCGTTCTCGCCCTCGATGACGCTGGCGTGCCACTCGCTGGGCCTACGGGCGAAGGTCTGCCTAAAATTGATGAAGATGGCATCGCCTTCAACGGCCTCCAAAACTGTGGGCATCCGAAGAACGAAGCTATTTCGATTCCCTTTCCGTCGGAAAGCGCGTCCGGGGTCGGAAGCTCCGCCGATGCCATCGTGGGCTCGTGGTTCATTGGCGTGCAGCTTCGCCGCAGGACCTGCAATGGCGACTGCAGCTATGAGCCTTTCATCTTCGAGCGCATTCTGGAATCGCCGGACACCCAACGGAAGGGACTCGATTACTGCAAAACTGGATTCCGCCCCTACGATCTTGCCGTCCAGTGCGTATTGCTCATCGCAAAACATCACCTCAGGGACGGCTTTGAAGTTGCCTCCGGCGGATCCGACTGGCACTGGAACGATGCCCGTCGACTTTGCTATCTGCATCTCGGTTACCCGCTCAACGAATTCAGGATTT
>JAFAMZ010000356.1 GCA_019232935.1 Silvibacterium sp. | reverse complement strand
GTCGATGCGGGATATCACCCCGGCGGCATCGGAGATATCGAGCTTGCGCCGGCGATCGAGCGCTGCTCGGCCTATACGCCAGTCCCGGGCGGAGTTGGCCCGATGACCATAGCCACGCTCATCGCGCAAACCGTCGAAGCTGCGGAGAAAGCGGTCGAAGTGGAGAAGGCTGTGGCAGCACTTTAGTGCTGGTTTTTGGCCGATGGTGTCAGCTTTTTGAGCAGGAACTCCTGAATCACGCCGTTTGCCATGTCTGCAGCGATGTCAACACCGAAGGTGCTGAACACCTGCCCTGCGCCGCGATTCGACTCAGGATAGTACAGGTTTGAAATAGCCCCTGAAGCCAGGTACCCGCCGAGGCCGGAGTAGTTCGGTTGCCATTTCCCGTTGTCGCCCTTTGTTCGCAAAGGGCTGGCGAGCGCATAAAGCACACGCGATTTGTTGGTTCCAGTGCCCTTGTAGTAGTACCGGGGGTCCTGATGCAGAAGCGAAGGAAGGATCGCGCCTCCGACCATGATATCGGTGAGGCCATTTGCGTAGTTCGCTCCAAAGCGCTGTCCGTAAGCCGCCCAGCCCTGGCCATAGTTGGGAGTGTCCCCGGCCTGATCGATTGCGGCGACGAAAGCAGAGCCGAGAATCGTGATTGGATCGGTCATGGTACGGGCTGCAAGCCGGAACTTCAGCTTCGGCGTTAAAGGCACCGGGTGCTCGTCGTAGACCACGTAGAAATTGGGGATGAAGCCCAGCACCCGCTGCTTCTCCTCAATCTCGACCTGCTGTGTGGCGATCTGTTCTGTACTCACCGCCGCCGTCACCGAAGTGACCACGATGGCAAGTTGCAGCCGGACGGTCGGAAGCACAACATACTGCCCTGGCGTGAGCGTGACCGTGGGCGAATCCCAGTCCTTGAATCCTTTTACGACGACATTCACGTGATACGGCACTCCGGGCTTCACGCCACTGAAGGAGAAGAACCCGTCGTCGTTGGCGGTAACCGTCTGCCGATCGGCCGGAGCAGTGCCCTGGAGGATCACGGTCGCGCCCGGAACAATTTCGTCTCCGACATTGGCAGTCACCGTTCCAACGATTGTTCCGGTCTGTGGTTCGGGGGCTGAGGGCTGCTGCGCCTTCGCCACTCCTACCGCCAGAGTAAGGATCGTTGCAACGGTTAAAACCAGATTCAGGAGGGGTGCAGACCTATACTTCCACCCGCCCGGATCAGCCGTGTCACACGCTGACCCCGTTTTCACAGTGTTCGATATACGCAGAATTCACCTCTAGCACCGTCGATGGTGTGTGTCGCACCTGACGGGACCTGAGAGCCCGCAGCGGGCCCGCTATTCTTGGCGATCGGCCTTCATGGGAAGAGGGGCAAACCAGCTCGACCGCAGTGCGGCATCCTGGCCGATCATTAGACGAAAGCTTGAGACGAAAGCTTGCTCAGGCGCATCAGTGCGCCCTTGTAAAAGATGTACCTGTACAGCAGCAGGATACAGAGAATTCAGCTTGGGACCCCAGGCTGGAGGCCCGTCAGGCCCATCCCCCAGGGGTCAATTCCGTCTAACCGCGGAGTCTGATAACAGGGTAATTCATGAATGGTTTGTAATTTCAACGAAATACGCGGGCAAGCCCGGCCATCTATGGTGAAAAGCTGAGGAAGACAAAACGCATGAGCAAACAGACGGCCGCGGAGCAAAGTCTCCCGGGTCAGGCCGCTATTTCCGAGCACGTCAATCCTCAATGGGCCCGTCTCCTGAGCCTCCTGCAGAGATGGCCGGTCGTCCTCCCCGGATCTGCGGGAAAAACTTCATGATGCTCAAAGTCGCGCCGCCTTTGAATGTGTCCGATCAAAGCCTCGACGCTTTCATACGCGCTCTTGCCGATGTGCTCGAAGCCGTTCACTCATCGAAACGGTTTTGGCAGGACGCGCTCGAACTCGCAGGACGGGCCATCAAAGTCTAAGCTAGTAAAAGGGATTCAGCTTACGTGCGGCTGCTGGTAGTCGAAGACGACCACACAATTCGAGATTTTCTTAGCCGGGCGCTGACCGAAGCGGGCTTCCTTGTCGATGCGTGCTCGCAGGGGACCCAGGCCGAGCGGCTGGCTATCGAAGGCGTACACGACGCCATGGTGATCGACCTCACATTGCCCGACATGGACGGTCTGGATCTCATCCATCGGCTTCGCGCGCAGGGAGTGGGAGCGCCGGTGCTCATTCTTTCTGCGCGGCGTTCGGTAGACGAGCGGGTGCTGGGCCTCGACCGGGGCGGTGACGACTACCTCACCAAGCCCTTTGCCGTCGCCGAAGTGCTGGCGCGCATTCG
>JAFAMZ010000191.1 GCA_019232935.1 Silvibacterium sp. | reverse complement strand
CCGCTACCGCGACCTCGCTTGCCAATGGATCGGCAACCAGGCCAGCATGGTCAGCGGCCCAGGTAAGCGAGACCTTCCGGCAGGCCCTGTGCTCTCTCGCCAATTCACTGGTGCATGCGGAGGCACAGAGGGCGACGGCGTAGAGTGGCGGTACGGCTTTCGTTGTTCTTTTTGAATACTTTCCGCTATTCCAGCATCCAAAACAGCGTAATCTGGCCAAGTGGCTATCCGGGGCCAAGTTTTTCCTGAGGTGATTCGTTTCGTGTGCAGGGCTTTTTCCGCCAGCCGCCGCGGCGGTGCGCGCTTTTTCCAGCCCATCTTGTCTCTTTTGGTTACAGCGGCACTGCAGGTTGCACATGCGCAGTTTGCACAGCCGGGGAGCCAGGGCGTAGTCCAGCCCCAGCCGCCGATCCAGCTGACGCAGCCGACCATTACCAGCGATACCTACAAGGGCAGCCAGGTGATCGAGAAGCCTACGCCCGGTGTGCTACCTCTGTCGCTTGATGATGCCATCGCTCGCGGGCTCAAGTACAACCTGGGCCTGATTCTGACCGGACAGGAGACGCTTGGCTCCCGGGGAACGCAGTTACAGGAATTGCAGAACCTGCTGCCGACGGCGACGGGAAAACTCACTGAGGCGGTACAGCAAACGAATCTGCAGGCGCTGGGCCTGCGCGGAGGTCATTTCCCGGCGATCATCGGTCCCTATGGATATACCGATCTTCGCGGCACATTGAACTGGTCGCTGCTCAATATCTCTTCGCTGCAAAACTACCTGGCTTCGAAACATAACTTCGCAAGCTCTCAGCTATCGGTCACGGACGCGCGCGACATGGTAGTTCTGACCGTCGGCAATGCGTACCTGACCTGCATTGCCGACCAGGGCCTCATCGAAGCAGCGCAGGCGCAGGTGGATACGTCGAAGATTTCCCTGGATCAGGCGGTGGCGAACCACCAGGCGGGCACCGCTCCCCTGCTCGACGAGCTGCGCGCGCGGGTGGACTACCAGACGCAGCAGCAGAACCTGATCAGCGCAACAAATACTTATGAGAAGGACAAGATCGCGTTGGCGCGGGCGATCGGGCTCTCCCTGGAGCAGAAGTTCGAGTTGACCGACCATGCGCCTTACACGGCGCTGGACAATCTGGACCCGGATGCGGCGCTCAGGCAGGCGATTACCAACCGATACGATCTGAAATCCATGCAGGAACAAGTTATCGCCGCCGAGCATTCCCGGAAGGCTGCCACGGCAGAACGGTATCCGGCCATTACGTTCGATGGGGATTACGGCGATATCGGGGTGAATTTCGCGCATTCGCACGGCACCGGTAACGCTACCGGCTCGATCGATTTCCCGGTTTTCGAGGAAGCCAAGCTCCGGGGCGATGCCAAGCAGGCGCAGTCCCAACTGGACCAGAAACGCGCGCACCTTAGCGATCTGGGCGGGCAGATCGGCGCCGACGTTCGCGACAGCATCCTCGATATTCAGGCGGCCGCCAAGCAGGTAGAGGTGGCGCGCAGCAACTCCGCTCTGGCGAAGGAGGCGCTCAGCGAGGCGCAGGAGCGCTACAAGGCAGGGGTTTCGGACAATCTGGCTGTTTCGCAGGCGCTCCAGTCAGTGGCCCAGGCCGACGACCAGTACATCGCCAGCCTGTACCAGCACAACATCGCCAAGCTCTCGCTGGCGCGGGCAATGGGTGTGGCCGCGAGTAGCTATAAGACATATGTGGGAGGAAAGTGACGGTGGCGGACGAAAGGCCCGTGCTAGAAGAAGAAGAAGCAACTCCGGATACAACTCCGGACGAACCGGCAAAGCCGAAGTCCAGGCGACGGTTCATCATCATCGGAGTGGTGGCCCTGATCCTAGTCGGAGCGCTTCTCTTCTGGTGGCACTCAACCTTTTATGAAGACACGGATGATGCCCAGGTGAACGGGCACCTGATCCAGATCAGCTCGCGAATTGGCGGGCAGGTAATCAAAGTCAATGTGGAGGAGAACCAGGCTGTCAAGAAGGGCGATGTGCTGGTCGAGATCGACGCGAAGGACTTTCAAGTAGCTGTAAACCAAGCCGAGGCCAATCTGCAGAGCGCCGAAGCGAATTACGAGGCGGCGAAGGTTAACGTTCCGGTCATCACGATCAATGCCGGGGCTAACCTGAGTTCGGCCGGCGCAGATGTGCAGGGATCGAGCGCGCAGATTGCGCAGGCCGAGAAACAGCTTGAGGCGGCGAGAGCCCGCGTAGTGCAGGCCCAGGCAAATGCGACCAAGGCAGCGTCGGATCTCGAGCGCTATAAGCCGCTGGTCGAGAGAGACGTGATCTCAAAGCAGCAGTTCGATGCGGCCGTTGCTGCAGCGGACGCTGACAAGGCCGCGCTGGCCGAAGCTCAGGCCAACGTGATCGCAGCTGAAGACGCCGTGAGAGTGGCGCGCGACAATGCCGCCCGCTCGCAAGCCGCCTACCAGTACGCGCAAACTGCGCCCAAGCAGGTGGCGATTCAGAAAGCGAAGGCCGATCAGGCAGCGGCACAGGTTGCGCAGGCGCAGGCGCAACTGGAACAGGCCAGGCTGAACCTTAGCTACACGAGAATCATCGCGCCGGAAGATGGAATCGTGACACGCAAAAGCGTGGAGATTAATCAGAATGTGAGCGTCGGCCAGAATATGATGACCCTGGTATCGCTCGATGACATCTGGATTACGGCGAATTTTAAGGAGACCCAGCTAGACCATATGCGCGCCGGACAGCCGGTCGTCATTTCCGTGGATGCATATGGCGGGCGGAAATACGACGGCCGGGTTACGCAGATTGGCGGAGCGACCGGATCGGTCCTGAGCCTGTTTCCGCCGGAAAACGCGACCGGAAACTACGTTAAAGTCGTGCAGAGGGTGCCGGTGCGGATCGATCTTACGAATCCTCAGCAGAACTCGAATCATCTGTTACGACCGGGACTGTCGGTCGAGCCGAAGGTGCAGGTAAAGCAGTAAGTATTCGGGGAAAAGCCGTTCTCGAACTGCCGCCCGGATTCCGGCCGATTCTCTTTGCGGCGAATCGTTTTTTGCCGCCGCACATCTATATCTCCCAAAGCGGGGGCCACCGCGATGCCGATCGCGTATGAAGTATTTCTCAGGTATGCATATCTGATTTTGTTTGTTTGGGTGATGGTCGAGCAGCTTGGCGCTCCCGTTCCAAGTGCGCCGCTCATGCTGACCGCAGGTACCCTGACTGCCACGCATAAGCTCAGTCTTCCTCTAGTGCTGATTTCGATCCTCCTGGGCAGCCTGGTGAGCGACAGCATTTGGTATGTGATGGGGAAGCGATACGGGGGAAAAATGGTCAGGCTGTTGTGCAAACTCTCAATGGAGAAGGCCAACTGCGTGCGCCGGACGGAAAATTACTTCACCAAACATGGGGCCGGCGCGCTGGTGCTGGCGAAATTCGTTCCCGGACTGGGGTCGGTGGCTGCGCCGATTGCGGGCCAGACAGGGATGAAGTACCGCTACTTCGCTGTTTTCGATACCGCGGGAATTCTTCTCTGGGCGGTTACGATTACGCTCTGCGGCAGGTTCTTCGGCGACGTGCTGAAGCGGAATCCGAATGCCCTGGCCTGGGTGGAGCACTCCGCCCTCGCGCTGTTCTTATTGCTGCTGGTCGGATTTTTGATCTGGCGATTTGTGCGGCAGCAGGCATTTCTTCGCGAGATACGCATGGCGCGCCTTGAGCCCAATACTTTGAAGCAGATGCTCGACCGCGAGCAACCGGTCTACATCGTAGATCTGCGGCATCCACTGGACTACCTGCCCGATCCGCGAACCCTGCCCGGCGCGGTGCTGCTCAGTCCGGACGGCCTGGTGCAGCAGTCCGACCAGATTCCGCGTGACCGCGATGTGGTGCTTTTCTGCACCTGCCCCAGCGAAGCCACGGCGGCCAAGATGGCTCTGACCATCAGGAAGCTGGGAGTGCAGCGGGTTCGCCCGCTGCGCGGAGGTTTCGACGAGTGGAAGCGACTCGGGTATCCGCTGGTTGAGATCCCGCCGCAATCCATTGTTCAGATAGCGTCTGCAGTTCAGGTTGGATAGAAGCCGCTCTTGTGCTAACGTGCAGAGGCACCAAAAGAACTCTGCAGAGAGATGTGAGCGATGGCCTGGACCGAGGTGTTTCACTGTGACGTTTGCGGCAAGGAAAAGAGCGATGGAGCCGGAGACTGGTGGCTCGCGTGGAACGAAAAGATCTCCCCGACTCCGAGCGATCCTGAGCAGATCGTCCTGAAGATTACGCGGTGGAACGGATTTCTTTCTCACGATGCGGACGCTAAACATCTCTGTGGCGCCCGATGCGCGCAGACCATCATGGACCGCTGGATGCAGGCCAAAGGGTAAAGGGCGCTGACTTCCCGGGTCCGATGCAGTCCCGCAAACCGCATTAGTATTGAGGGTTGCGTTCTATGTGCAGAGCGCCGGGAGAAAGCATTGGCGTATGACGACCTGAGGCAGTGGATTAAGGCCCTCGAGAAAGCTGGCGAACTCAAGCGGGTTCGCGAAGAAGTCGATCCAATCCTCGAAATCGCTGAGATAACCGACCGGGCATCGAAGGCCAGCAAGCGCGGCGCAAGCCCGGGCGGCCCCGCGCTGCTGTTCGAGCGAGTCAAGGGATATCCGGGGTCGACTGTTGTGATGAATCAGTTCGGAAGCGAGCGGCGAATGCGCATGGCGCTCGAGGTCGACTCACTCGATGAGATTGCGGGACGTATCCGCGCCTTCATGGAGATCAAATCGCCGGAAGGTTTTCTCGACAAAGTGAGAATGCTCCCGATGCTGGCTGAGGCGGGCAAGTTCTTCCCGAGAACCGTACCGGCAAAAGACGCGCCGTGCAAGCAGGTCATCCTGCGCGAGAACTTCAACCTGCTGGATTTCCCGATTCTGAAGTGCTGGCCTCTTGACGGTGGCCGCTTCATTACGCTGCCATGCGTCATCACGCGCGATCCGAAGACGGGCAAGCGGAACATGGGGATGTACCGCATGCAGGTTTACGACGGGCAGACCACCGGGATGCACTGGCAGCGGCAGAAAAATGCGGCAGAGCATCTGCGGGAACGTTTGCGCGCGGCCGCCGGAGCGAGCGCGGCCGAACATGTCGGGGTCATGGCGGAAACCGCAGGCGGTACCACGAAGATCGCCCTCGGCGCACTGAAGGCTGATCGCATGGAAGTCGCCGTGGCCATTGGAACCGATCCGGCAACGACATTTGCCGCGATTGTACCGGCGCCTCCCGGGGTGGAGGAGTTCATCATCGCGGGATTTCTGCGCCAGAAACCCGTAGAACTTGTGAAGTGCGAGACGGTGGATCTCGAAGTGCCCGCGCAATCTGAGATCGTGCTCGAGGGCTATGTGAAGCTCGATGAATTGCAAGTGGAGGGCCCGTTCGGCGACCACACCGGCTTCTACACAATGGAAGAGGAGTATCCCGTCTTTCATCTGACCTGCATCACGCACCGCAGAGACCCCATTTATTCGGCGACAATCGTGGGCAAGCCTCCGATGGAGGACGGTTGGATGGGCAAGGCGGTAGAGCGCATCTTTCTGCCCCTGATGCGGCTCACTCTGCCGGAGATCGTCGATGTGAACCTGCCCGTCGAGGGCGTGTTTCACAACGTGATGATCGTCTCGATTCGCAAGAGCTACGCCGGACAGGCCCGCAAGGTGATGAACGGCATATGGGCCATGGGCCAGGCGATGTTCACCAAGTGCATCATCGTTGTTGATGAGGACTGCGATGTGCAGGACATCGGCGAGGTAACGCTGCGGGTGACCAACAATATCGATCCGGAGCGCGATATCCAGTTCACGCTCGGTCCGGTGGACTCGCTGGACCATGCATCGCGCCTGCCGAATTACGGGAGCAAGATGGGGATCGACGCGACCCGAAAGTGGGCCGCCGAGGGTTTCACTCGGCCGTGGCCTCCGATGATCGAGATGGATGCCCCTACCAAGGCGCGCGTCGATGCGATCTGGAAAAAACTCGGCATGGAGTAGGATCTAGCCGAGTTACCCCGGAATCAGCTCGAAGCGATCCACATCGACCAGGCCGAAGTCGGTGATTTTCAGGTGCGGGATCACCGGCAGCGGCAGGAAAGCCAGGTGCAGGAATGGCTCGGACAGCGTGCAGCCCATTTCGCGCACAGCGGCCCGAAGCCTATACAGGTCGCGGCGGACTGATTCGAAGGGCTGAAGGCTCATCAGCCCGGCAAACGGCAGGGCAAGTTCGGCAAGGATGCGGCCGTCCTGGACGGCAACAAATCCGCCTCCGAGTTCGCGCAGGCGGTTGGCTGCCATTGCCATGTCCGGGTCGCTCGCTCCGACAACGCAGAGATTATGGCTGTCATGCCCGACCGAGGAGGCAAGCGCGCCGCTGTGGAAGCCGAAGCCCTTCACGAATCCACGCCCAATGTTGCCGTTGCGGCCGTGGCGCTCGAGTACGCAGAGCTTCAGCAGATCGCGCTCGGGGTCTGAGTGACGCTGACCGTTGCGCCAGGGCAGGTCGGCCTGGAGGCGCTCGGTCAGGATCTTTCCGGGAATGATTCCTATGACTGGCGTAGACGCGCCGGAGGCGTGCACGGCGAAGCTGTCGGCGTCCATAGGCGGGAGCTTAATCGTGTTGCCGCCGGGCGGTTCGGGGATGGTTCGTCCGGCAAAGGTTTCGGCTTCGACGATCCGGCCGCGGCGAAAGACTGAATGAATCGCGCAGGTTTCGAGATCATCGAGCAGCAGGAAGTCTGCCAGATAGCCGGGCGCTATGAGGCCGCGATCCGTCAGACCGAAGCCGCGTGCCGCGGACCAGCTCGCGACGCGATAAACAGCGGCCACGGGCGCGCCCAGCGCAATGGCGCGGCGGACCATATGGTCCAGGTGCCCTTCTTCGTGAATGTCCAGCGGATTGCGGTCATCGGTGCAGAAGCCCAGAAAGGGCGAGGCAAATTCGGTAATCAGTGGAGCGAGAGCCGCCAGGTCCTTCGAAACCGAGCCTTCCCGGATCAAAACCTGCATGCCCTTCGAAAGCTTCTCGCGGCCTTCGGAAAGATTCGTCGTTTCATGGCAGTTGCGAATGCCGCAGGAGAGATACGCGTTCAGGGCATGATTGGAAAGCAGCGGCGCGTGTCCGTCGATGTGGCGGCCATAAAATGCCGCCAGTTTCTCCATGCACTCGGGGTCTTTGTTTAGTACCCCGGGGACGTTCATAAATTCGGCGAGTCCGATGACTTGCGGATGGTTCGCCTGAGGAACCAGATCGGCGGCGGCGAGACGCGCGCCTGAAGTTTCGAGATTAGTAGCCGGGACGCACGATGAAAGCTGCACGCGCAGATCAATCGCCGCGTTGAGCGCGCAGTCAAGAAAGTACTTGAGACCGGTAAGGCCGAGCACATTGCATATCTCGTGCGGGTCGCAGACTGCCGTTGTGACTCCATGAGGCAGCACGCAGCGATCGAACTCGCCCGGGGTAACGAGCGTGCTCTCACAATGAACGTGGCTGTCGATAAAACCGGGGACGACGAAGCGGCCCTGCGCGTCGATCTCCTCTGCGCCGCGATAACTATCGAGCGTACCCACGATCGTATTTCCGCAGATAGCAATGTCGCCGGACTGGATCTCGCCGTTGACTACATTGAGGATGCGGGCGTTGCGTACGACCAGGTCGGCGTGCTTGCGACCCAGGGCCTGATCGATCTGTAACTCCAACATCTGTCGCTGGGGAGCCTCTCTCATCCCTTCCTTTCGCGCGATAGGTTCTGTAGATTATAGGGCGGACTCGTCAGATCACACGGCAGACACGTCCGGATTACTGTGCGGACTCGTCCGGGAATCGCTGCACGCAATACATCGGCGGCCTCATGGCCTCGATCATCTGCCGGAGATCTTCTGGCGTTTTGCCCTGTTCGCGGAGGGCGCGGATCGAGAGTGCGTCGTGCCGTTTGGCAAGCCGGTAGCCGTTCTCATCCATAATCACCCGGCAGTGATACCACGCGGGAGCCTTGAACCGGAGCGCGCGATAGAGCAGAAGCTGACGCGCGGTCGAGCGAAGCAGATCGCCTCCGCGAACCACTTCGGTGATGCGCATCTCCGCGTCGTCGACGACACAGGCGAGTTGGTAGGCAGGCACGTCGTCGCGGTTCCAGATAAGGAAGTCGCCAAAATCGGTTCCAGCGACGAAGCTTTGGGGGCCGAGGCGGCCATCCTCGAACTCGATGGCCTCGCCGTCCGGAACACGAAAGCGCCAGTTGATTCCAGCCGGAGATTCGAAGTCGCGTGAGACGGGCCCCGACGGCCTGCAAGTTCCGGGATAGATCGGCTCGTCGTCATTGTCCTGCGGCGCTGAGACGGATTGCGCGAGGTCTTTGCGCGAGCAGCGGCAGGGATAGATGAATCCACCATCGAGAAGTTTGCGCCACGCAGTGCGGTAGTAATCGCGCCGCTCGCTTTGGGAGTACGGCGCGAACGGGCCGCCGATGTCAGGACCCTCCTGCCAGCGGATGCCGAGCCAGGCGAGGTCTTCAAGCATGGCGTCATAGAACTCGGACTGCGACCGCTGGGCGTCGAGATCGTTGTCACGAAGAACTAAAGTACCGCGTGCCTCCCGTGCCTTCTCTGCGGCTGTAAGAAATGTGCTGGCGTGGCCCAGATGCAAAAGGCCCGTCGGAGATGGAGCGATGCGTCCCCGATATTCAGATGGCTTTTCAGGAGCCGGATTCACAGGATTCATAATGAGGAGGTTACCCGGTTGCCGCCTCTGCTGCAGAAAGCGTCATCAGCTCCACCTCAGCGTGACTTAATGATAGCTTGCGGGATTTATTGTGGGTCACTTCGCATGCAGGCGAATGAGTATCCGAGTCTCGTCTGGGAGGCCAGGAGCTGTTCCTTGCGCGAATAGTATCGAAACGGTTATCGGTGGTATCCGATGAGATACCAAACGGGCCTGCGCCGCTGAGCGGAAGAAATCGGCGGTGGCGAGGGTAGTACGTATGTGATTGCAAATACAGGAACGAAGAAGGCTGCGCGGAAGTTCATGGCGCTGCGCAGCTTTGGCACGAAGCTTGCCATATCAAGGGCAACAGCAGGCAGCGACCGAAGAAATCCCACGGAAGCAGGCCGGCAAATTCAGTTCGGGCTCCACTGCAAAGAAGCCCAGAAACGGGACGCTCTTAAACGAGAGTTGTCCTGGGAGGAGAACAGCCATGAAACGGATCACCGCAATCGCAATCGCCGCCCTGGCGTCCCTCGTCACCGCCGGCAGCGCTGTGGCGCAAGGACACGCCGTGAAAGCAACCGTGCCGTTCGATTTTGCAGTAGGCAACTCACACCTTCCAGCCGGAACCTATACGATCAGCTCGGCCGACTCTCGCAGTTCGACCGGACTGGCGATTCGGAGCGATTCAGGGAAGATCACTGTCCTGACTACCGCTTTCGCCGACGGGAAGCAGTCAAAGACCAGCAAGCTGGTTTTTGACAAGTACGGTGATCAGTACTTCATGCGTGAGATTCTCTGCTCGAACGCGGATATGAACATGGAGCTCCCGGTTTCCAAGGCGGAGAAACAGGCTCAGAAGCAAGTAGCGAGCCTGCCAAACAGCGACAGAGGTCAGGTTTTTGTAGCACTCAACGAAATTCGATAACGAGAACCCGACCCTGGTTAGAAAAGCCCGGAGACAGAAGTCTTCGGGCTTTTCTTATGACTCCTTCACTTGGACATTCCTATCGAAAGTCAGCCGGCGGCTGTAATTGCGTCCTGCTCCTGATACCAGGGAGGCAGCAGCTTTGCCAGCACCCAGAGGAAGAACAACGGAAGCAGGCTGAGCAGCATCGCCATCAGCAGACCTTCGCGAGTAATCAGTCCCATTTTGTAGGTCGTGTAACCGAGAAAGCTCTTCGAAAACAGCTGGCCTCCGATCACGACATTCCATCGCATGGCGAAAATACCGATTAGGGTGAGTGATCCCGCAATTCCATAGATTCGTTTGCGGGCGAGCTCGGGGAGCTTGACGACCTGCGCGAGTCCGAGCAGCACGACAGGAGCCAGCGTGCCCGCAAAGATCTGCAGAATGATCTGCGAGAAGTAGAGCCTGGTGTGGACCATGAAATCCAGGCTGCGGAACGATTCGTCGGCCTCGTAGATGCGATGGACCAGGTCGAGCATCTCCAGGCTGAAATCGATAATGAAAATGTAAAAGAGGTATCGCGCTATTGTGTCAACGCAGCGCATGTCTATGGGCTCTTTCCTCAAGCGCGCCGAGAGCATATAGAGCAACATCACGGCGGCGATGCCCGACACCATGGCAGAGAAGATAAAGACCACCGGCATCAGCGGAGACGACCACCACGGGTTTGCCTTGATGGAGCCGAAGATAAAGCCGACGTATCCATGCAGCAGAAACGCCGAGGGGATGCCGACGAGGGTGATCAGCCATCCCACACGATCGTCGATCTCCAGAGCGCGGGGGCTGATGTTGCTCGAGCCGAGTGTCATCACCCGATATATCCAGCGCTTCCAGTCAGTGGCGGATTGCGACATGATTACGATGTCGCGCCGGTAGTCCAGCCATATCTCTGCCACCAGGACAGCCATGAGATACCAGAGATAGACGAATCCGAACATGGCCATCGCCGAGGTGCGATGAGGGGTGAGGTACATCTCGTAGGAGCGCTCCGGGTGCCCGAGATGCAGTTGCAGCGGCAATGGCGCAACCAGCAGAAAGGCCAGTGCCGTCAGCATCGCCAGCCGGTAGGTAGGCCGTACAGCTTCAACATGGAAGATACGCACCAGCGATGCGAGGATGAACGCGCCCGCAACGAGTCCTGTGATGAAGGGATATAGAACAATCAGCACGCTCCACTGGAGCTGGACTTCGTTCGGATACATGAAGCCGTTAACGCCTTGCATGGCCACCCCTCATCGCACCGACCCATCGAGTTCGTTGTAGAAGGCCTTCGCGCCGGTGGCCATCTGCGGTTTCAGCACCTGCACGGCATGTGTTTTCAGGAATGCATGAATCGGATCTTTCGGGTTTTTAAGGTCAACCAGTTGGCGCGCGCCTGTCGGACATGCTTCGCAGCACGCCGTTGTGAGTCCCTTCGTAATGCGGTGATAGCAGAGCGTGCACTTGTCGGCGACTCTCTTCGTCGGGTGAATGTATCGGCATCCGTATGGGCATGCCTGCACGCAATAGGCACAGCCGAGGCAATATTTCTGGTCTACCAGCACCACGCCGTCCGGACCGACGAAGGTTGCGCCCACGGGACACACCTGCGTGCAGGGTGAGTCGGCGCAGTGGTTGCACATCTTCGGAACGAAGAAGTATTTGCCCGAGTCTTCCACTGCCGCTGGGAATCCATGCTTTCCCCCGTCGGGAGAGATGACTTCAGGATTTGCGAGATTCGTGTCCGTGACGTGATAGCGCTCGACCCAGGTGCGGAAATATCCGTCGGGCACATCATTTTCGCTCTGGCAGGCACGCACGCAGTTGCCGCAGCCGATGCATTTCGGAATATCGATCAGCATGCCCCACCAATGCTGAGTCTGCTCGTAGTTTGGCGAGGACTCCGGAGTGCCGGCAAGGAGCGACTCCCAGGCGACGGCCGCGGCCGGCAGCAGGACAAGCATCTGACGACGTGTCATATTCATTGGGCACCTCCCGCCTCGAGAGCCGGACTGTGCGGCTGATGGCAGGTTTCGCAAGAAACGCCGTTCGAGTGAGACGCGGTCTCCACCTCCGGGAAGCCTTTCGGTTTTGCGGCGCTTGTTTCATGGCATTGAGCGCACAGCACGGCGGTGTCGATCTTCGCCGGCTGAATCGAAGGATCATCGGCGTGTGCGGCGAGCGGGCCGTGACAGGCTTCACAGTGCACTGAGGCATGTTTGCCTGAGCTCTTCTTTTCGGCGATGTCTGCGTGGCAGGTCTCGCAGCTCTGGTGTCCGGCGAAATGGACCGGCTTCGCGGCGATTTCGTTCAGTGCTGCTCCCCGGTAATGTCCGTATTGTCCGAATGTGTGCGGCACGAGCCATCCGCGTATCGCAAGAAAGATCAGGATGGCGGCGACGAAAATCCCCGCGAAGCGAAAAAGGTGTCCGGTATCGCGAAAGTTAGACATCGACTTCGCCTTTTGCCCGAATCCCACAGGAGGGCGCAACAGTAGCGCTCGATTCCGAGAATGTTAGACAAGCGGGGTCAGAAAAAGCTGTGACCCGCATCACGATAGAAGCCGCCCTCATTTTGCATGAATGGCCTGTATTCGAAACGAATACCCGAGGCCGATCTGATAATCCGGAGTGGCCGCGGATAGCCCGAAGATCACGTGAAAATCGAGTTGCTGGCGGGGCGAAAGCTTGTACGATGTGCCGGTATTGATGTAATGCTGCGGGCCTCCGCGCTCGGGAAACGAGCCTGAATATTCGACATAGGCGTCCCAGGGCGCAGTGAGCTGGCGGTCGAAGTACATGCTGGCCTGCCCTGTCCGGTTACGGCGTCCGGACTGCGTCGGCCACGACACGGAAAACATGCCGGCGATCGTCCAGCTTTTGGCCAGGGCGCGCGACCAGGGAAGCTGCACCGTCGGGTCGTAGCCATGGCTCGAGATGAGGTGGGCTCCGGTCGGGAGGCTCACGGAGGGAATAATCGAAACATCGAATTTTGCCAGCGGTCCGAGCTGTTGCTTGAAGCCCACGTTCATGTCGCCGAATCCGTTGGTAAAACCGGCCCCCGTGTCGAAGTTATAGAAATAATCTGGTACCCCGAGGCGTAGTTCCGTCCTGTGAAGGACGCCGAAGCGGACGGAAGTTTCCGGGAAGTCGGTTGTCTGTTGGCCTCCATTGCCGGTGACCAGAAAACCATTCTCAAACTGCAGGCTTCCGCACGGCACCACGACGCTGGAACTCGTGAACTGCGGACGATCTGTGGCTATGGTGCTCTGAGCGTCAGAGCCGCACTTCTGGGCGCCGGCGTAGTGCGTAACAGCTCCGATTGTCAAAAAGATCAGACCGGGCGCGAAGCGCAACATGGAGAGGATGATAGCTTTGCCTGCCATGAAAGGTCTTTTGACAGATCCAAAGGGTGCAACCAAAGCTAACATCTCGAAAACTGCTGGCAACCCGGATGCATCCCAACGGATAACCCTTGGGGTGAAGGCGGGCAGCTTCGTGAAAGAAACCGGGACGAACTTCGCGGCGCCCTCATTCGTGAGGCGGCACCCCAAAGGGTTGTTATGGACGCTGGGCGTCGCGATTCCTCTGCTCGCGCTGCTCGTAATTGGTATCCATGTTGTCGACCAGCACTGGCCCTATCGCTATCGCAATGTGAAGCCACTGCTGGAGCACCTCCTGGCCAGCCGGATCACGGTCAGCGCGTATCACCGCACCTATTTTCCCCATCCGGGATTTGTAGCTGAAGCGCTTACACTCCGTCGCGCCACTGCCCCTGATCTTCCCCCGATCGGATCGACCGAAAACCTCATCGTTCAGGGCAGTTGGCTGGATATGCTGCTTTTTCGAAAGAGGGTTCGGCTGGTGGATATCAAGCGGCTGCATGTCGTGGTCCCGCCGGCAGGCAGCCGCGCCATGCAGGAAGATTTTCCGCCCGGAAGCAGCATGGATTTCGCAGGTCCGGAAATCGCCGTGGAAAAGCTGGTGATTCATGAAGCCGTGCTCGACCTGATGCGCAAGGATGGCAACCGCTACACCTACGCGATCCGCGAACTTGTCATGCGCAATGTGCAGCAGGGGCAGGCAGCTTCCTACATCGTGGACATGCAAAATGCCTCGCCCGCCGGGCACATTCAGGCGAGCGGAAGCTTCGGGCCGGTGACTCCCAAAAATCTGGGAGGAACGCGACTGTCGGGCAGCTTTACCTTCACCAGCGTGCATCTGGACCAGATCGGCGAGCTGCACGGGATACTCACATCGGAAGGCCAATTTTCGGGTGCATTGGATGCCATCGAGCTGTTTGCAACCACATCCACGCCTGACTTCGCAGTAGAAAATGGGCAAGCGACGCCGGTGAACGGATCGGTCCAGTGCACCGTGAATGGCCTCACCGGCAATGTGATTCTGCACCGGATCGAAGTGCAGACCGGCAAGAGCACAGTGCAGGCTGAGGGTTCGGTGACAGGGCCCGCAAACCTGCCGAAGGTCACCGATCTCGATCTTAAGTCCACAAAGGCGCGTGTGCAGGACCTGATGCGTCCGTTTCTTCACAATGATCCGCCGGTCGCCGGAGCTGTGTCTCTCAAGGCTCATGCGCATCTCGCAGCGCAAGAGGACGGAGCAGGGTTCCTTAAACGGCTTACGATGGACGGTGGCTTTGTTCTGCCCAGCGATCGCGCCACCAATCCGAAAACGGAAACCACGCTGACGAATTTCAGCGAGCGGGCGCAGGGACTCAAGCCGCCCAAGGATGATCCCGATCACGCGCAGACCGATCCGGCTTCGGACGTCTTATCGAGCCTCGTGGGACAGGTAAAGGTCCGCGACGGTGTTGTCTCCACGGAGCGGCTGACCTTTGCCATGCCGGGAGCCTCAGCAGATTTGAACGGCACATATAGTTTGGAGAACGGTTCGGTGTACCTGCTGGGCAACTTGAAGATGGAGTCCGACATCTCGCATGCTGCCACAGGATTCAAGTCGGTTTTGCTGAAGCCGCTGGCTCCATTCTTCAAGAGAAAGCACGCGGGCGCCGTTGTTCCCATTGCGGTCACCGGCGGGCCGGGAGATTACAAGGTGAGTCAGAACCTGCTGCACGACAAGTAGTGCAGGTTTTTGACGCTCTTATTCAGCAGGTGGGAACTTTGTTCGAAGGGCCGATCCGATAGACCCAATCACCGGCTTCAGTCACAGCGGGCTCACGGTTCACGCGGTCAACGATCGCATCAACCAGGCTGCGTTGTGGCGACTTTGTGCACACCGGGTCCGTTGCCGCAGCGTCGCCTGCCAGAATCATCGCCTGGCAGCGGCAGCCTCCGAAATCGATCGCCTTACGCTCGCACGAACGGCAGGGCTCCCGCATCCATTCGTCACCTCGAAAGCGGGTGAAGGCCCCCGAGTATTCCCATATCCGAGCCAGAGAATGCTCCTCGACGCTGTCGAAGCTCATTCCCGGGATGACGCCGGCGGCGTGACACGGCATCGCCCGGCCCGCCGGATCCACCAGTATCAGCCCTTGTCCCCATCCTCCCATACAGGCCTTCGGAAATCGGGCGTAGTAGTCGGGAAGGACGAAATCGATGCGCATCTTGCCTTCGAGCCGCTCTCGTGCCTTCTCCACGATGGCAATCGAAGCCTCGAGCTGTGAGCGGGTCGGCAGGAGCCGATCGCGGTTCTCAACGGCATAACCGTAGTACTGAACGTGGGCAATTTCGAGTCGATCCGCCTGGAGGTCCTCCGCGAGACCGATCAGTTCGTTGAGGTGATCGAGATTTCCCCGGTGAACCACCAAATTCACGGTGAAAGCCACTCGATGTTCTCGAATTCTGGCCGCGACCTCCAGCTTGTGGGCATGGGCGCGTGCCCCGGCGAAGACATTGGCCGGCGCTTCACGGCTATCCTGAAAGCTGAGTTGGATGTGGTCGAGTCCAGCCTCTACGAGTCGTTGCAGGCGCCCTGCCGAGAGCCCGACCCCCGAAGTGATCAGGTTTACGTACAGCCCGGCATCATGGCCGGTCTGTGCAAGCTCTTCGATATCTCTCCGCGCCAGCGGCTCCCCTCCGGTCAGGTGCAGATGCCAGCAGCCGAGAGCGGCCGCGTCTGAGATGACCCTCGCCCAGCTATCTGTCGGCAGCTCAATCGCCTGCAACTGCACTGGATTGGAGCAGTAGACGCAGTGCAGGGGGCAACGATGAGTTACTTCCGCAATCAGGGCCCTGGGCGGAGTGATCACAGGAATTCGACCGTCCCCTTTGCATGCAGTCGTTCCAGAAAGCTGACAGCCTCCCCGGCGATGAGCGAAGCGTCGGCTGAGGGAAAGAGGCGATACAGTTCCTCTACGATCTCGGCCAGAGTACGCCTGCCATCGCACAACTCCAGGATCTGTCGCCCCGGTCCCTGGAGGCGCAGAGCTCCTTCCGGAATCAACAGCAGCGACTCCGGATTCGAAGCCGGCGAGAGCCGGCACCCGGGGCGCAACGCGGGACGATTCGTCATCGACGGCGGCGTCATGCGGTCTCCATTCGGAACGCTCCCGGCGGAGGCCATCCAGGCTCAATATAGGAGTAATACAGGGCGTCGAGTTGCGCCCATAGAATCGCGCACTTGTCCTTCAGAGCGCCGATCGCCAACTCCTGGTCTTCACGCGTGCCGGCATGGCTCGCTACCCAGTCAAATGCAAACTCCGCGTCCTCCGGCGCTTGTGTCAGGCGTGCTGTGAAATAGGCCAGGCCGGACTCGAGCCAGGGATAATGCTGGCGCAACGCGTCCAGGCGCAGAGAAATCAGGTCGCGGGAAAACATCTCCGTCAGCGATGAGGCCACAGCTTCCAGAGGGCTTCGCTGCCCGACCAGCTGCAGATAGGCGTCAACGGCGTAGCGAACACCAGGAAGAATTTCCGCAGTCGATAAGACGCGCGCTGCCGTCAGGCCGGTCGCCTCCGCCAATCTCAGCCACTTTTCGATCCCGCCAGGCTGGCCATCCACGCCGTCGTGGTCCACAATGCGTTTGCGCCAACTGCGCCGGAATACCGCATCATTGCTGCGCGAAAGAATAATCGCGTCCTTCACCGGAATCTGGCTCTGATAGTAATAGCGATTCAGCGCCCAGGCCTGCATCTGGCTGCGGGTCAAACGCCCCTCGTGCATAAGCAGATGAAACGGGTGTTTGTGATGGTAGCGCTCCTGCCCTACGGCAACGAGCCGGGCGCGCAGTTCCTCCGTGCTCAGGAGTACGTCACTCGATATGGTGCTCATATGCCCAGATCCATCCCGTCATGCGCCAGTTCCCAGCCTGCGGCGATTACCTGCCGGTGTTCGTCACTGCCTTCATCCAGCATAGGATTCGTATTGTTGATGTGGATGAAGATCTTGCGAGGCCCCTTCAGACCGGAAAATCGCTTCAGGCTCCCGTCCGGTCCACCAACGGGCAGATGCCCCATCTGGCGCGCTGTCTTTGTTGTCCCTTGCACCCGGATCAGCTCGTCGTCCGACCAGAAAGTGCCGTCGAAGAAAAGCGCGTCGCAGTTCTCCAGTTCAGAAAGCCATGAATCGGCCACTAAAGGCGACCCTGGTATGAAAGCAAGCTTCTTTTCGCCATGCTCGATGAAGAGGCCGATCGAGGCCTGCGACACAACGAGCTGGCTCGCTCTCTCCGCCGTTACATATCCGGGGAAATTGCCCGCGGCCGCGATTGGTGTACACCGCATACCGCTCGGCATCCCTCGGATCGTTTCAAGGCAAAACGGCTCATCCAGCGCAATCGGGCGCCAGCGCACCTGATCGGGCAGCCGCCGCAGAACTCCGCAGAAGGAATTGTCTTCGAGCAGGATGCGGATCACACTCTCTGTTGCATAGACCGTCAGTGGTTGCGATTCACGCAGCAACAATAATCCGAGGCATACATCCAATTCGGCGGAAGTAAGAACGACGCCTTGAATCGGGGAATCGCGGGGGGAAGTTGGCCGGGGGTAAAGCGGGAAAAAAGATTCTATCTGATAGCGTAGATCAGGGCTGGCGTTAATGAGAAACCAGACCAATCCGTTTGCGCTGACCGCCAGTTGGTTCTGGGATCGCGGGCGTCCGGCAAAGGTTCCTTCTCGTACCCTTCGGCAATTGCCGCAGGAACAGTTCCACTGCGGAAATCCGCCCCCGGCCGCCGTGCCGAGAACCCTGATCAGCATTCCTTCGTGTTAGATTTCAGGATTGCAATAGCTGTTGATTTCGCAGCTGACAGATACTTCGACAAAGTCGGGTTTGGACCACTGCATCAGACGCTTCCTCCAGTCTTCAAGATATCCTGCCGCCTCTTTTAGATGCAAGCCGAATTCTTGTGACCTCGCCTCATCCGATAATGTCAGATGTCCTGCACGCTCAGCGTGCGTGGGTCGCTCACCCGCTGCATCAGTGCCGCGGCGATCAGCAGAAACACCCCGCCGGCGATGATCGCGTAGATACGGTTGTTGTGCAACAGATGGATCATGATCCATCCGAAGAAGAGCGAAGCGAGGATCTCCGGTGTGACAATGAAAAAGTTGAAGATTCCCATGTAGACGCCGGTGCGTTCGGGCGGGAGTGAAGCAGCGAGCACAGCGTAGGGCATCGAAAGCGTGCTTGCCCACGCGATCCCGACTCCGATCATGGTGAGCAGCAGCACGTATTTGTTGTGGATCACCGCGACTGACATGAGGCCGACTGCGCCGCAGATCAGGCAAAGCGAGTGGGTATGCTTGCGGCCGAACTTCCTGGCCAGACCGGGTAGCGCGAACGAGAAGACAAAGCAGACGGCGGAGTAAAGTGCGAAGCAGATGCCGCCCCAGTCAACTCCTGCCTCGTAGAGTGGCGACTTCGGATCCTGCGCGCCGAAGACATTGTGCGCGACGGCGACTGGAAAATAGAGCCACATGCAGAAGAGCCCGAGCCAGGTGAAGAGCTGCACCGGCCCGAGCTTTCGCATGGTGCCGGGCATCTCGGAAATCGCCGCGAAGATCTCGCTTGCGTTCGCGGCAAGGCCGGTCTTCTGCGCTTTCAGAGCCTTGAATGCGTTGATATCTTCGGGCGGGTACTCCGGGGTGGTAACGATCGTCCAGAGGACTGCGCCGATGAAAGTGGCTGCTCCGATATAGAACGACAGCCGTACGGTGCTGGGCACGGCATGCGCGTCTCCTGCAATCGGCTGCATGTGGAAGACGTTGGCCAGCAGCCAGGGCAGGGCGGATGCGACTACCGCGCCCAGTCCGATGAACAGACTCTGCATGGCGAATCCCGCAGTGCGCTGGCCTTCAGACAGAATGTCGGCGACGAAGGCGCGGAAGGGCTCCATGCTGACGTTGATGGATGCGTCGAGTATCCAGAGCATACAAGCCGCCATCCATAGTGCCGAACTGTTGGGCATGAGCAATAGCATGAGGGATGCGAGGATCGCGCCCGCGAGGAAATATGGCCGCCGGCGGCCGAGCGGCCCCCATGTGCGGTCGCTGGCGTGTCCGATGATGGGTTGCACGATAAGGCCAGTGAGGGGCGCGGCAAGCCATAAAATTGGAATCTGATCGGCGCGCGCCCCGAGGTATTCATAGGTGGCGCTCATGTTGGCCATCTGAAGGCCCCATCCAAACTGGATGCCAAAGAAACCGAAGCTCATGTTCCATATCTGCCAGAAGCTGCGGTTGGGCTTGTGAAAGTGCGTGCCGGTTCTCAGCGGAGCTTCACTTGGAGCGCGCCCGGTGACTTCGACGATATGTGCTGGCTGCGATGCCTTCATGAAGCGAGAAGCATAGCAGGCGCAAACGTGCTGCGCTATGAGCAGATTTTGACCGGGGTTGCGCGAGTAAATCTTCTCGGTCAGAAGCCTGTGAAGCTGGTCCAGGTCTGGATGATCCGGAATAAGAAACGCCCTCGCAAAAGGCGCGACTCAAGTCTCCATCGGTCAATCTTTACTAATAGACAAAAGTTCAAACCACGAGTTGAACCAGGTGACGCGTATTACGAAAAAAGGAGATTTAGGTGAAGTGAAAA
>JAFAMZ010000129.1 GCA_019232935.1 Silvibacterium sp. | reverse complement strand
CGCGGCCTGCAGGATCTCGTCCGAATACGCATTGCCGATCCCGCTCACAATGCGAGGATCGGTGAGGACGCGTTTCAGCGTGCGGTTTTCAATGGTGAGAGCAGACTTGAATGCATCGAGATCGGAGTCGAAAATTTCAATCCCACCCGGATCGACGGACTGCAGCGCTTCTTCCCCGCCGAAGACGTGCAGCGATGCTCGCCGCTTGGTACCGGCCTCCGTCAACACAAGAGACCCGTTCGGAAAATCAAACGCCGCCAGATTGTTCCGCCCCGCCAGCTTCGCTCCGGGAGGTTTCCAGTGCAGGCGTCCGGCGATCATCAGGTGCAGGACGAGCCAGATGTCGTTGTCAAGCCCAATCGCGATGCGCTTGCCGATGCGCCGCAGTTCGCGGACCACATGGCCTTCCGCAGCCTCAACCGGAGGCTGCGCCGTGCGCAGCAAAAACGCGCTGGCGATCCGCACATGGTCCAATTTCTGCCCAATGATGCGCGCCTCTAACGCGCTGATGTATGCGGAGATGTCGGGCAACTCTGGCATCGGCTTACTCGAACAACTCCGGCTGCATCGGTGTCTCGTTTTCGGGCCGTGAGGGCTCCTGAAAATTGTGCAGCCCCACGCCGACCAGCCGATAACGCCGCTCAGGAGCCAGACCCACACGCCCCAGAAGCGACAGCGCCATGCCGGTAAGCTCCTCGCACGAAGACGGGGGATGCGCCGGTGTCAGGCTGCGTGTGAGGATGTCGAACTCCTTCGTCTTCAGCTTCAGGACAACAGTTCGCGCAATGCGGCTCTCCTTGCGTGACGACGTCCAGACGCGCTCTGCCAGATGCCGGATCATCGGCTCCGTCTCGGCCAGCGGTACATCGTCCGGAAACGTGTCCTCGGCTGAGATCGACTTGGTCGGGCGGTCGGGGACGACCGGATTGTCATCGATTCCGCGGGCCAGCTCTGCGAGTCGCACGCCGTAGCGCCCGAAATGGCCCTCAAGCACCGGCAGTTCCACTCCGCGCAGGTCACCCACGGTCTTGATACCCACCTCGGCCAGGTGCTTTTCCGTGACTTTGCCCACGCCAGGAATGCGCCCAACAGGAAGCGGCTCCAGAAAGGCCTCAACATCCTCAGGCTGGATCACAAATAGCCCATCGGGCTTCTTCCAATCCGAAGCAATCTTCGCCAGGAACTTGTTTGGGGCGACGCCGGCGGAAGCTGTCAGGTGCAGCTCGTCGCGAATCTGCTCGCGAATGGTCCTGGCAACTCGCGTGGCTGTGGGCAGACCGGTCTTGTTCTCCGTTGCGTCGAGATAAGCTTCATCCAGCGACAGCGGCTCGATGAGGTCGGTATGGCGCGCGAAGATCTCCCGCACGCTGTGGGAGACGGCGCGGTAGCGAGTGAAGTCCGGCGCGATAAAGATGGCTTCGGGGCACAGCCGCTCCGCGCGCATTGCCGGCATGGCGGAGCGCACGCCGAAGGCACGCGCCTCGTATGACGCCGCGCAGACTACCGACCTATTTCCGCGCCACGCCACAACGACAGGCTTGCCGCGCAGCGCTGGATCGTCCCGCTGTTCGACGGAAGCATAAAATGCGTCCATGTCGATGTGAAGGATCTTGCGGACGCTCATCGGCACCATCTTATGCTCCGATTAGAGTGTGAATTGGTCAGGACGATCCCAAGCCAGCGGACCTATCTGAATCCACGGAGGTCAATTTGAGTCCGGAAGCCGACACTCAAGGAATCTATGCGGTGGAAACCCGCGTTGAGCGCGCGACCCATTACGTTCGCATCTTCAAATCCAACGTCTTTGTCCGCGACCACGATCGAAGCCTGAAGTTCTTCGTCGATCAGCTTGGATTCAGCGTGCTTGCCGATGCGCGCTTCGAGTTCGGGCGCTGGGTGGCCATTGCGCCGCCCGACGGAACAACGATTCTCGCGCTGGTCGCTCCCAAACGCGGCTCTGAGAACTACAAGCTGATCGGTCGCAACACCCACATCGGCTTTATTGCCGAGGACATGAACGCCACCTATGAGCTGTGGCGCAGCCGCGGAGTGCGGTTCGAGAGCCCTCCCCAGGCGCAGTTGTGGGGTGGCACCTTCGCGCGCTTCATGGATCCGGACGGAAATAGCTTCGAGCTGATCTCATCGGACGAAATGAGCCGCGAGATCGAAGCCCAGCGCCGGGCAGCGGAGGAGAGAGAAGAGGCCGAGCGCCGCCTCACGCAGGAGCTCGAGATCGCCAAACAGGTGCAGGCGCGGCTGTTTCCACAGATACAGCCGGTACTCAAGACGCTGGACTACGCTGGTGTCTGCATTCAGGCCCGGCATGTCGGCGGCGACTATTACGACTTTCTCTGCCTCGGACCGGAGCGGATCGGCCTGATCATCGGCGACATTGCCGGCAAAGGCATTGCCGGAGCGCTGCTGATGGCGAATCTGCAGGCGAACCTGCGCAGCCAGTTCAACCTCGCCCGCGAGCAGCACCAGGCATTTTTGCAATCGGTGAACCACCTCTTTTACGAGAACAGCGTGGACAGCGCCTACGCGACGGTCTTCTTTGCCGAATACGACGGAGTGGCGAGGCGACTCCGCTATACAAATTGCGGACACCTGTGCGGTCTTATCTTGCGCCAGGACAATACGCTGGAACGGCTGGAATCGACCGGCACCGTCCTGGGCCTCTTCGAGGAATGGGAAAGCCCGACGATGGAGTGCCCGCTCTCATCCGGAGACGTGCTGGCGCTCTACACCGATGGCGTGACAGAGTCGTTCAGTCCGGAGGGAGAGGAGTTTGGCGAGGAGCGTCTCGTCGATTCGCTGGGACGGCATC
>JAFAMZ010000065.1 GCA_019232935.1 Silvibacterium sp. | reverse complement strand
ACACGTTGAAGGCATCCACGCGGAACTGCGCAATGATGCTCTCGTGAATTGGGATGTTCTTCTGCAGTGACATATCCGTGTTGAAGAAGCCCGGTCCGTCCTTATTGTTTCTGCCGGCGGTACCGATCTGATCCAGACCCGGAGCCGAGAAGCCAGAAAATGGAGCTGTGGTGAGTGGCGTCGTCGTTCCATGGAAGAAAAGACGCCGGTGCGCGATTGGGTCGTAGCTGCCGAGATTCGTCTTCAGCGTTGAAGCTTTGCCGTTCGGATAGCATGGCGCACCGCCCCCGGGAATCGCCGTGCTGCACTCGCCATAGCCTAATGTGAAGGGAAGTCCGCTGGACCACGTGAGCACCGGACTGAGTTGCCAACCGCCGATGATCGCGTCCATCCAACGCGGCGCGTCCGAGTAGAACATCTGGTTGCGGCCGAACGGCAGTTGATAGAGTCCGTAGATAACAAACTGGTTTGTGCGGATGTCGTTATTTCGTCCACGCCCCGGACGCTTATTCCACGTCGCATAGCCGCTGTTGAAGTCAATTCCTTGCTGCCATGCATAGTTGGCGTTAAAGGAAAGCCCTTTGGTGAACTGCTTTGCCAGGGTCACCTGCAGGGCATTGTAATGTGCGTCCTGGTCATCTCCGTAGTAGCTGATGCCATTCGTCCACAGGCAGGAGTTGGCCGGAACGCCCGTGGGGCGTGTGAGGGTGCCATTGTTGTATGCATACGTGGGATCTTGGCAGGCCGGCAGAGTTCCGCCGTAGTAGCGGGTCAGGTAGGTCGTATTCGCCGTCCCACCATTTGCCGAAATGCCTGAGCTGACACTCGGATCGTAGTGGAGTGGCGTGCCGGTGATGCTGTATTGTGCGGGCAGGAAGATCGCCGGCTCATTCGGATTGGTATTGTTGCCATCGCCTGCACTTAGCGTGTGCGTAGCTTTGTTGCCGACATAAGCAACAGTGAACGAGAGAGTAGACGTTAGAGACTGCTGCAGACTTGCATTCCATGCATCGAGCGTAGGAAGCCGCAGGCTGCTTGGTCTTGCTTTCGGGCTGACTGAGTATCCAGGCGCCGGAAGAAGCCCATTAGAGGGAGGTGCGGGGAGGCAATTGTTCGCGGCGTTGCAAGCCGGAGGTCCGGTTGTCAGGTTGAACGCGTAGGATCGTGGCCCGCCGGTTGTAGTTACCTGCTGGTTCGCGAGGACCGGAAGATTCTGGGTGACAACGTGCCCGAAAATCGAGCCGAATACTCCGAGATCAAAGCTGCGTCCGTATCCGGCTCGGAGAACCGTCCTCGGGTTCACCTGGTAAGCCAGCCCTACACGCGGGTTCCAGGGATTTGTTACCCTGCTCCAGTCCATGTTGGTACCAAAGCGTCCATACCCGGCCACGCGCAGATAACCGTCTGTCCTGGCAGCAGAATTCATCTGCATCAATGCGCCGTTCCCGTTCCCATTGACCACCTCGGGCCAGTACTCTTCCCAGCGTATGCCCAGGTTGGCGGTCAGCTTGGGAGTGACTCGCCACGTATCCTGAGCATAGAAGAAGACCCGTTTCTGGAACTCTTTTGCGTTCGTGGAATTGCTGACGTAGCGCCCGAAATTCGTCACATCGCCCAGTACAAAAGTTGCAAATCCCAGTCCGCCGGTGGTTCCATTGGACGTTGGCCCGTTGCCGAAGCTCAGGATACCGGTGCGATCCGTGTCGCTCGGTAGGCGCAGGTTGCGTGCATAGCGCAGGTCCCCGCCAATCTTGATGGAGTGGTTGCCCCTGATCCACGTCCAGTTGTTTACGATCTGATACTGGTCCTCTTTTTCAATCAGCGGGCAGTTGCATCGCGTCACCTGGAGACCCGACCCGTATTGCGCGCCTGTGCTCTGAGGCATGGGAACCGTTGCTCCGGTACCGAAGTTGCCCACGTCAGACATAGCAAATTCGCCTGCCCCGCTGGTAATCGGGTTCAGGTTCATACCCGGAATGCCGAGATTGCTCATGAACGGCGTTCCGGCATTGTATTTATTGTCGTTAATGTTGTAGCGGTAGTAGCCAATGCGGAAGTCGGTCACGAGAGTTGGCTTGAGCGCCCAGTCGAAACCGGCCGCGAGACTGTCGTTCGCGCCGGTAGAGATACCACCATAGTTGGAAATACCGAAACCGGGGCCTCCAGCGGGGCCGAAAATGGTTGTTCCGCTCAGGGTGTCGGTGAACCGGCTGAAGCGTTCAAATACGTGAATCGCTCCCGTGGCCTGAAAGTCGACGCGTTCGTCCCACTGATCGCTGTTAAACAGACCGGTACCGCTGCCGCCATAGTTATTTTGCAGTCCACCGAAGTTACCAGATTTGTTCGGCGCATAGGGTTGGAGCAGTTTCAATAGGTTCAGAGCGGGCTGTGACAGTTGCGCCGTCGGAATTACATTGCCGGGATACGGCGTACCGTCAGCTTGATAAATCGTGCCGTTTGTAGAACCAAGTGCCGCGAGGTATTCCGAAAAGTCGCAGCCGGCGATTCCGCTGGAACTCGTTGACTGTCCCAGGCAACTGCTGACCAAGTGCGCAGAAGGAACAGTTGCCGAAGCAGCGGTCCCCACCTTTTGCCGTACCAGCTGAAAATCACCGAAGAAGAACAGCTTGTCTTTGAGAATCGGTCCACCTATTGATCCACCGAATTGGTTCCTCAGGCCTCCAGGAACCAGGCCGTGCTTGTCGTCGGTGCCGGCGGGCGGGTTCTGGCTGAAGGGATCTCTTGCCTGGTTGGCATTGCTCTCGCGGTAGTCGAAGGCGCTTCCATGAAAACTGTTCGTTCCCGACTTGGTGCTCGCAAGAATGAACGACGAGACGGCCTTGCCGAATTCAGCGTCGAAGTTCTGCGTCGTAATCTTGGTCTCGCTAAGCGAGTCCATGTTGGGGTTGATCACGATAATTCCGAGGATAGGATCCTGGTTGTCCGTGCCGTCCAATTGGTACGCGACCCCGCCGAAAGCCTGGCCGTCAACCTGAATCTGCTGGCTTCCCTGCGGGTTCTCATCCGCCGCATGGTTCCACCCCAGCTTCTGCGCGCCCGGCAGCAGCAGTTGAAGATTGGTGAAATTACGGTCGGGGATTGGCAGATCCTGCACTTCTTTTGAGCTGAAGGTAGTCGAAACATCGGCGCGGTCGGTCTTTAACTGTTCAACCGTTTGCGCGCTCACCTCTACAGTCGTGCTAGCGGCGCCGACCTCCATCTTGGCTTCCACTTTGATGGATTGATCGGCGTAAACCTGAAGACCCTTCGACTCAAAGGTCTTGAACCCCGCATTGGTAACGCTCACGTCGTAGGTGTCCGGAATGAGGTGGCCGATCGTAAATTCGCCTGCCGCGTTCGCGGTCGCAGTGACCGATGTTCCCTTGTTGGTGTCGGTGATGGTGATGGTCGCCCCTGGAATGGCAGCGCCTGTGTTATCGGTCACCGAGCCGAAGATTGTGCCATAGACAGCCTGGGCATGACTGGCTGTCGAAAGTAGTAACGCCAAGGCAGCGACCAGAACGAGTCTGCCCCACTTAGTCCATTGCATATCAGTTGCCTCCCTGGAATCTCTTTCCTGAAACGCCGACTTCGCGCTTCAGCCGTTGCAATGTTTACCGCTTCTTGGTTGAAGTGTTTCTTCCTCTGGGATGTGTCGGAAAAAGGCACAGCCGGAAGGAAGGCGGAGATTTTGCACCTGCAGCACAGTAAAGAAGAAATTCATCCACTGTCAACAGCTTTGCTGCCCTGTTTGCAGGATTTGATATGACAAACAAATAGCATTTTGGGGACGCCCTTGAGTGATCAAACGTTTTACCGGCAGAATAGACCCTGTGCCGCGCATTCATGTCGTCAACAGGCCTGTTCTCATACGATTGACGGGTTTATTATTGAAACCCGTCAGACCGGCCTGCCAAGTGCCAGAGAGCCGCAAGCCTGGAACGAGTCGCCGGTTGTGAGGGTTCCAGATCAGGTAAAACGGTTTACAAAATCGATTTATGTCTATACATTCCAATTACCGCCCCCTGCATGCCTCAACCAGGGCATCCTGATGGGGAACAACCCGGGCCAATCCGGACCAGCGCGTAGAGGGCGATCTAGAAAATTGCCGGAACGCGATTTGCCCAAGCACCGACGGGTTTTCGAGAACCTTCTGGACGCTATTCGCTCCGGTGTCTACAATCCCGGCGATCGTTTGCCCAGTGAGGCCGAGTTGGGCAAGACGTTTCTGACCTCCCGCATTACCGTTGCGAAAGCAGTGAATGAACTTCAGCGGCTGGGGCTCGTGTCACGCCGCGCCGGCGCGGGTACCTATGTATTGCCCGGGAAACAGGTTTCCGAACACGTCTTCGGTTTACTCATTCCCGATCTGGGGCGAACCGAAATATTCGAGCCGATTTGTCATGGCATGATGCGATCACCGCTGGCTGCTGCCCACTCGCTCCTCTGGGGTCACGCCATGGGTAAATCCAAACAACAGGAGCAAGAAGCGGAGCACCTGTGTCACCATTACATCGCGCAAAAGGTGTCGGGTGTCTTCTTCGCGCCCCTTGAGTTCACGCCGCAGAAGGATGTCTACAACAGGAGAATCGCCGACGCACTGGATCGCGCCGGCATCCCGATTGTCCTGCTTGATCGATGTATCGCCGCTTACCCTGAAAGATCCCGGTATGACCTGGTTGGCATTGATAACCGCCGTGCGGGTTTCCAGATAACACGCCACCTGTTGCAGCTGGGCGCAAAGCGGATTGCATTCGTCGCTAAACCGCTTTCAGCTCCAACAGTGGAGGCGCGCATCGCCGGGTATCGTGAGGCACTGTATTGTGCGGGGCTCTCAGCCAGCGCACAACTCATGCGTTTTGGTGATCCCGAAGACCGCGCTTTCGTAGCTGCTCTGCTGGAGCAGTGCGACCCCGAAGCCGTTGTCTGCGCTAACGATCTGACGGCGGCGAAGCTTATGCACACTTTTCTGGACCTCGGCGTCCGAATTCCCGACGAGGTCCGTATGGTCGGACTTGACGACGTCAAATACGCAAGTATGCTCCCCGTGCCGCTGACGACTCATCATCAGAATTGCAGTGATATTGGCGCCGTTGCCATGTCCGCCATGCTCGAGCGCATAGAGCACCCGAATTTACCCACCCGGGACATCCTGCTTCAGACCAGTCTTGTCATTCGCAAATCCTGCGGCGCTGGTCTAAGAGCAAATAAGCCCGGGTACGAACCCGGTGGTATAGTCTAGCGGTTTGGAATTTAAAGGAGTCGCAAACCGATGAAATTCTTCCCCAAACTCATCCTGCTTGCATCGTTGTGCAGTTCGGTCGTTTGGGCACAATCGCCTTTCATGGCGGCCGCGTCTGCTGCAAAATCCGAATCGCAGGACGTCTGGTGGAAGCATGCTGTCATCTATGAGATATATCCCCGCAGCTTCCAGGACTCGAACGGCGATGGCATCGGCGACCTGAACGGCATCACCGAGCGCCTCGACTACCTCCAGTCTCTTGGTGTCGACGCCATCTGGCTGACTCCAATCTATCCCTCCCCTCAGGTCGATTTCGGATACGACATTTCGGACTATGAGGCCATCGATCCGCCGTACGGCACCATGGCGGACTTCGACCGTCTCCTCGCCGAAGCGAAGAAGCGCAATATTCGCATCATCATGGACATGGTCATGAACCACACCTCCGACAAGCATCCGTGGTTCATCGAGTCGAAGAGCTCACGCAATAATCCCAAACGTGACTGGTACGTCTGGCGCGACGGCAAAGGCCCGGGCATTCCGCCGAACAATTGGGAGAGCGTCTTCGGCCACACGGCGTGGAAATATGACCCCACTACGAACCAGTGGTACTACCACAAGTTCTACGCCGAGCAGCCTGATTTGAACTGGCGCAATCCGGAAGTAGAGAAAGCAATGTTCGGAGCCGTACGTTTCTGGCTGGACCGCGGAGTCGCCGGCTTCCGGCTCGATGCCATCCCTACGCTTTTCGAAGACCCACAACTGCGGGATGCCAGGCCTGTCGGCGGAACGAATGCCTACGGAGACCCCATTCTCGACGATACCTACACTGACAATTTGCCTGAGGTTCACGACGTGATGCGCCGCCTTCGCGCCCTGGTTGCGAGTTATCCCGGCAATCGCGTGTTGATCGGCGAAACCTACCTTCCCAATATCCAGGAACTCGACAAATGGTACGGGGGTGCGAGCCACAACGAGCTGAACCTCCCGATGGACATGCAGATCGGGTTCACCAATAAGCTCGATGCGAACCTGTTCCGCCAGCGCATTCAGGAAGTGGAAACGAAGGTCCACGACAACCAGCCGCTCATCGTCTTTGACAATCACGACAACATCCGCAGCTGGAACCGGTATGGCGATGGAGTTCACGACGACGAAATCGCACGCGTGCTGGCAGCGATGCTCTTCACCGTTCGCGGAACCGCGATGATGTATTACGGCGAGGAGCTCGGCATGGTCACCACTCCTCCGGCCCGCGTGGAAGATGTGAAGGACCCTATCGGAAAGATCGGGTGGCCCAAAGAAAAAGGACGTGACGGCGAGCGCACTCCCATGCAGTGGAGCGACTCGAAGGATGCCGGGTTCAGCACTGCGGCCGCTACCTGGCTTCCTGTCGCGCCCGATTACAAGACGGTCAACGTTCAGTCTGAACAGGCCGACCCTAACTCGATGCTCAACTGGTATAAGAAACTGATCGAAATGCGCAGGAGCAATCCGGCTCTACACGACGGATCTCTTATTATGCTCGACAAGTCAAATCCCAACGTGCTCTCGTATCTGCGCAAGGCTCCGGCCGGATCGCCATCTGTCATAGTTTCACTCAACTTCACCGCACAGCCGCAGAACGTCTCCCTCGACCTGGCTGGAACAGGAGTGGCCGGGAACACGGTCAAGACCCTGCTGACCGATGCCTCCGCACTTCAATCCACGACGAGCCTCAATCACATCGAGCTGCCGCCATTTGCCTCATGGATCGCGTCGGTTCAATAGGAAACAAAACACCACGCGGCGTTGGCCCGCGGCCCGCACCGTGAATTTCGATCAACTGTCACGAAAAAATATTTTGACTGCCCTCTGGCATTGGTGTACTGTCACGATTCGTCAACTGAAGACACTATTCCCCTGAGTCGAACACCCAGTTCGTGCGGCTTCTTCAGTCTTGCCAACCGACAGCAGTAAGAAGGATCTCCCCATGTCAGTGGCGCGAGTAGTCTTGCCCGGCAGTACCCGTCATATTCCGTTAGAGGCTAAGCCGATTGGTCCCGCCCCCCAGTCCGCGCAGGCTCACATTACAGTTTATGTTCGCGGAAAGAGCAAGCCGCTCCCCATCACTCGCCCGGGACACTTCATCAGCAACGAGGAGTACACCGCCGCTTACGGAGCCAGTGCCAGCGACTTTATCGCCGTTCGCGATTTTGCCCGGCAGTATAACCTCACCCCATACGACGAAAATGCCTCAACGCGATCGATCAAGCTGCGGGGCACCATCGCCGACTTGAGCCGCGCGTTCGGCGTTTCCCTCGATCATGCGGAGATCAAAGGCAAGACCTATCGCATCCGCACCGGCGACATCACCATCCCGGAAAATCTGCTACCTGTGGTCACCGCCATAGTAGGGTTGGACAACCGTCCCAACGCCGAGCCCCGCGTCAGGCGATTTCATCCCAGAACGATCGCCGAAGCCGTTACCCCGCAATCCTTTTCGCCCATCGCAGTGGGGCAGCTTTACGATTTCCCAAGTGACCTCGACGGAACCGGCCAGACCATCGCCATCATCGAGCTGGACGGCGGGTTTCTCCAGGCCGACCTGGACGCCTTTTACCAGGGCCTCGGACTGACCGCACCTCCTGTCACAGTCGTTTCGGTCGACGGAGGCCAGAACAAGGTTCCCGGATCGACTCAGCCCCCGTCCCCAACGAGCGAAGAACTGGAAGTCGCGCTCGACATGCAGATCGCCGGAGCCCTCGCCCCTGGAGCCAAGCAGGTCGTCTATTTCTCCAATACCAGCGATCAGGGCTTCCTTGATGCCCTGAATGCAGCCATTACCGCCAAGCCGCAGCCAACGGTCATCTCGGTCAGTTGGGGAAAGGCCGAGAGCGGTTTTACGGCTCAGATGCGCCAACAGTTCGAGACCGCCCTTTCGCACGCAGCTCAGCTCGGCATCCCCGTTTGCGTTGCCTCCGGTGACAATGGCTCGTTCGATGGAACCTCGGGTCTCGCGGTCGACTTTCCCGCATCCGCGCCACATGCCCTGGGCTGCGGAGGCACGAATCTCCTCGTCAATGGCAACACAATCTCCAGTGAAACTGTCTGGAATGCAGTCATCCACGATCCTGCCACGGGGAACCCCATCCGCCAGGGTTCTGGAGGCGGCGTTAGCCAATTCTTCCCAACGCCCACCTATCAGTCCACCGTGACAGTCCCCGCCCCGCCATCGGGGAGCCGAACCGGCCGAGGTGTTCCCGATGTTGCCGGCGATGCCGATCCTGCCACCGGATATCAGATCCGCTGCAAGGGCGCGGGCGCCATTGTCGGAGGAACAAGTGCTGTCGCCCCGCTCTGGGCTGCTCTCATTGCCCGTTTCGGACAGAAACTCGGCAAGCCCGTGGGCTTCCTGAACACGCTGATTTACCAGAGCGGAGTCGCTCCATCCTGCTTCCGCGACGTGGTCCAAGGAAACAACGACAGCGCCGGTAAGAACGGCCTTTATCAGGCGGCGAAAGGCTGGGACCCCTGCACCGGATTCGGAAGCCCTCGCGGAGCCAGTCTGCTCGCAAAGCTCAGTGCCGTCGCACCCCCGACGCCCACACCAACGCCTCACCCGACGCCTCCTCCGACGCCGACCCCTCACCCCACCCCTACTCCGACTCCCCATCCAACACCACCCCCCACGCCGCCCCCGACACCAACACCCACGCCTCATCCAACCCCGACGCCAACTCCGCACCCCACCCCAACGCCAACTCCCGGAACCGGGGCCATCGGCGAGCTCGGAGGTCACATCTCCTACCCCCCGCTGCCTTCCCCTATCGCTGCTCCCGCGCAATCCCCGCTCTCAGCCATCCTCGGAGGAGGATCGAACTCCGTCGCCCTGGTCGGCGTTGTGGGACTTGCTGCCGTTGTCGGCATGGTCGCCGCGACCGGCATCGTGGCCACCGTGGCGATCGCAAAGGAGAAAAAATGAACGAGATTCTCGCCCGGGCCGCTCGCCTTCTCCAGGATCCCGAACAGATCAGAGCTCTCTCTAAGGTGCTCCCGCAGGCATTAACAGACCCGCGTGTACTCGCGAACCTCACGGGTCTGCCGGAGAATAAGGCGAAACTGCTCTCCGGCCTGGGTAACACAATTACGGGTCTGCTGAAGACTTTCACAAGGCCCCCCATCCGTGCCGCCTCTTCCACGCGAACCCTTCAGGCCTCTTCAAATCCACCGGCCCGTTCGCACGGCAACAAAGGCACTGCCATTGCCGGAGCCGTCTCTCTAACCGCAATCACCGGAGCGGTCGTTGTTGTCGGAACCGTCTCGGCAGTCGCACTCGCTAAGAACCGGAAAACCCGGCCGACATGAGTTCCACCGGCGACAGGCCTGCCATCAGCGTTGTCATTCCCGTACGCAACGAGGGCCCCGCTCTGCACGCGGCTGTGTCGTCCATCATCGCTGGACGATCGGCGCCGTTCCCGCTTCAAATCGTGCTTGTCGACGATGCTTCCTCTGATGGCTGCTGCGACGGCCTCTCCGATTGCTGGAGCTGCCCCGAGGATCGCGTTCGCGTTGATGTCATCCGCCTCCCACGCTGGTCTGGTGTCCCCTACGCTCGCAATGCAGGAGCCTTTGCCGCGCACGCGCCCATCCTCTTCATTACCGATGCCAACGTGGTGTTCCCTCGCAACTGGGATCTCCCGATCCGCAGCCGAATCGCTCCGAAACGAGTTTTATGCGCGACCATAACAGACATGGATTCATCCTTCCGAGGCTATGGCTGCGCGCTGCTCCTGCCCTCGCTGGGTGTCGAGTGGATCCGCGATCCGCAGCTCTACGGAGGCTATGTCCCGGTCTCTCCGTGCTCCGCAACAGCCATTTCAGCCGACCTCTTCCGTCGCGCAGGTGGTTACGATACCGCAATGCCCATCTATGGAGCCGCGGAGCCTGAATTCAGCGTCCGCCTGTGGCTGTACGGAGCCGAGATTCTCTCCCTGCCGCACCTGGTTCTCCGGCATAAATTCCGTTCGCCTTCTGATCGCCAGCCGTTTCTCGACGCAATAGGCACGGTATCGCTCAGCAATTACCTGCGATTCGGCATGTTGTATCTTGATCGGCAGCGAATCGACCAGATGCTGCACTATTACTCAGGGAACTCGCCTTCCAGCGTTGCCGGCGCTCTACAGTTACTGGCGTCAGGCGAAGTCTGGCAGCGGCGGCGCATTCTCGAGAAGCGGTTGCCTCATCGCTTTTCGTCGTTCGTCGATCGCTTCGGAGTTCGGGACGCATTCGGCCGGTTGGCACATAGTTAGAGAAATGGTCAGGCACTCCACAAACGGCACCCGGCGCGACAGGCGGGTTCTCGCCTGCATACCCTATTTCCATTGCAGAAGATACATTCGCCGCGCAGTGCTGAGCATGCTGAATCAGACGCATCGGGATATGACCGTGGTCGTGATCAATGACGGCGATCCCCAGCCGCCCTGGGATTTGCTCGCAGACATAGCTGATTCGCGCCTCGTCCGCTTCACTATCGCAGCCAATTATGGTCCGTATTTTGCCAACGCTATTGCGCTCAACGCCACATCCGCCCCCTACTTCCTCATGCAGGATGCGGACGACTGGAGCGTACCGACCAGAGCTTCGGAATTGCTCGATCGGCTCGAGGCCGAAGGCTCGGATCTCGCGGTATCCGCCCAGCCCCAATATGTCGAAACGGCGCACGGGCAGAGGATATTCGATGTCAGGTGGGCGGGAATCGCAAAAAACGGATCCTCACCGCATCGGTTCACAGTAAACCTTACGCTCGGACCGGAGTTTGCCTACCGGGCCCCGCACGCCGGCCTGTTTCGAAGCGACAGCATCCGCCGCGTAGGCGGATATTATGGGGGATTTCGCATCGGCTATGACACGATCCTTACAAATCACATTTTGATGACCGGCCGTATATCTCATGTGGCCAATCCGCTCTACTTTCGCCTGGCGAGGCCGGACTCGTTAACGCATTCACCCCTCACCGGGTCTCGCTCGGCGATTTGGAGTGCAACGACTGCTGCGATTGAATCCATGTACAAGCACTCCTTTTTCTGGTACTCGCTGTACATCGCCGGGAAGATCGACAGCGAGTGCCTTGGGGGTGCCATTCGCAATGCCGTTGCCAGGAACATCACCGCTGCGAGCGCACTCCGGCTGGAAGGGGAGGCGCAGAAGCTGAAGCAGGTTTTTCAGGCGCAACGCATTGAACCGGTATAGACCGGGAGTGAACAGGACGGTATGCCGCATCCCGAGCCCATAGTCACGGCGTGTATTCCCTATTACGCCGGAAAGCGCTACATCCGCAGAGCGGTGGAGAGCCTGCTGGCGCAGACCTGCCGGGATCTGCGGGTGATCGTAGTGAACGATGGCGATGCCGAAGGGCCATGGGATCAACTCCGGTCTCTCCGCGATCCTCGCCTGGTTGGCTTCAATCTCAGCCGCAATCATGGCGGTCCGTTCTTTGCCAATGCGGTGGTAGTCGACGCCATCGAGTCGCCGTGGTTTCTTGTGCAGGAGCAGGATGACTGGAGTGACCCGCGGCGTGTTGCTTATCTGCTCGAACTCACCCGCGGAGGCGCCGTTGACGTCGCTGTTTCGGCACAGTTTTTCCATCGCGAGGACAACTATGGGAGATCGACGCCTGTCGGAATTCGATGGAGGCACGTTGGACACGCGAAGTGCCCGGCGTGCCCGCCTGGTGCAGAATGTGAGGAATGCTTTGTGGATACCGGGCTCACGGCACGCTACAGATATCGCGCTCCGCACGCAGGCCTTTTCAATACCAGGTTGCTGCGGCGCATCGGCGGGTACTATATCGGCCTTAATCTCCACTATGATTCGCTGTTGCTGAACCTTCTCCTCATGACCGGCACCATCGCTCATAGTCCATTTCCGCTCTATCACCGGGTCCTGAGAGCCGATTCGATTACCCACGCGGCTCACACCGGTTTCGGTTCGCAGCCTTCGAACGAAGAGCGACGGGCTGTCTTCGATTTATACGAACGGTCTTTCAGGGAATATCAGCGGTATCTTCGTGGCGAACTCAATAGTGAAGGTCTCGCTGAAGCCATACGCCATAGAGGACACGGGAGACTGGGGGCGCAGCAGCGGAGCGAACTTGCTTTCGAGACGAATCGGCTGCGTGCACACCTGGAACAATGCCGGTGGCACAACTAACGGCGGAGCACCGGCCATGCCTGACCTTGCCAATCTGGGAATCACTGCATCAGTCCCTTATTTCAATTCGCGTGCGTACGTACGCCGGGCCGTGGAGTGCCTTCTTGCACAAACTCATCGAAAGCTTACCGTCGTTGTTGTCTGCGACGGCGACCCCTGCCCACCCTGGCCTGAACTCGCCCACATTCGGGACCCTCGCCTCATTCGTTTCACCCTCGCGCGAAATTACGGTCCTTACTTCGCCCACCAGGTCGTTCTCGGCGCATCAGAGAGTCCTTACTTCCTCGTTCATGATGCCGATGATTGGAGCCCGCCCGCGCGCGTATCAACGCTCTTGCGCGCGCTTATCGAAGATGGTTCGGACCTCGCCTTTTCGGCGTGGCAGCAGTACCGGGCTGACAGCGACGGCTATCTTCAACCCGATTCCATCCGCTGGCGGCGGCGAATGCCTGGGGAACCAGCGGTCGCCGCTCCGGGAGGCCGCGAGCTGTTCCTTTTCGACCCGCTCCTCGATGAAAACTTCGTCAATCGCGCCAGTCACCACGGCGTCTTTCGCCGCGAGGCACTGCAGAGAATCGGCGGATACTACGCCGGCTTTCGGATGAATTATGACACTCTACTCACCAACTTCCTCCTCATGACGGGCCGGATCTCCTTCATCGAGGAGCCGCTTTATCAATACGTGATCCGACGCGACTCTCTCAGCCACAGCCCCTCAACGGGTGCTCGCTCGTCCATCCGAATTATGACCAGGCATCAACTGGCTGCAATGTACAGGGAGGCGTTAGAACACTACCGGGCCTGGATGCGCGGAGAATCCTCAAGCGTCGAGCTGAACGGCCGGATTCGTATGTTGGTGGGCCGCTTCGTTACACCTGAATTGCGCCAGGCTCTCCAAGTTGAGACCGCGCGCCTCGCCGCTGTCCTTCGAGCTCGACCCGCTATGATCCCGACATGACTCCTGACGAGATCAAAACGCTTCTTAAACTTGAGCCTCACCCCTGCGAAGGAGGGTGGTTCCGACAGACGTGGCGCTCCCAGGAGGAGATACCTCATGTCGTCCTCCCCGCGCGCTACTCCACCGTTCGCGCTGCCGGAACCTGCATCTACTACCTGCTCGAGCCCGATACATTTTCCGAGATGCACCGCCTCGCCTCCGATGAAATCTTCCACTTCTATTACGGAGATCCCATCGAAATGCTCCAGCTTCTGCCCGACGGATCCGGACAGACAGTAACGCTTGGGAACGACCTCGCGCGCGGCCACCAGCCACAGCTCATTGTTCCAAAAAATGTATGGCAGGGCTCACGTCTGCTGCCCGGGGGCAAGGTCGCCCTTCTCGGCTGTACTGTCAGTCCTGGATTCGAATACGCCGACTACGAAACAGGCCCTCGAGCCGATCTGACTCACGATTACCCCCAATTTGCTCCGCTGATCGGGATGCTTACTCGGGTCTGACGGGCTCCGTACGTCGCTGCCGGAAAAATTCTCGAAGCAACTCGCCGCATTCTTCCTCGAGAACAGCTGCGGTGACCTCCATCTGGTGATTCAGGCGAGGATGATTCAACACTTCGAGCACCGAACCTGCTGCGCCCGTCTTAGGATCCCTCGCCCCGTATGCAAGCCGCTTCAGTCGGGCGTGAATCATGGCCCCGGCACACATGGCACATGGCTCGAGCGTCACAAACAGCTCGCAATCCACCAGTCTGTAATTTCCAAGGGTGCGCGCCGCATCGCGCAGGGCAACTATCTCGGCATGCGCCGTGGGATCGAGATCGCGCAGCACGCGGTTCTGACCGCGTCCGACGATCTCGCCATTCAGAACCGCCACTGCTCCAATCGGAACCTCACCGGAATGGCCTGCGGCCCGCCCTTCGGCGAGCGCTTCGCGCATGAAGCCTGTATCAGAATCGGGCATCCATCAGATTCTACTCAGCGATCTGTCTCCACCCACCTGCGGAATACCCCGATAATCTGCTCCAGCTTTCGCGGATCGCCCGATCCCTCAAAGCACTCTTCCCCGATCGAGCACGCCAACCATCCGCCACCCCGCGTCTCCATCCGCAGCCTTTGCGGTCTGGCAATCCTGGCCGATGTTCCCGAGAGGTGAATCGTCAGTTGCCAGCCGGGATTGTCGAGCATCTCGAGCCGCATCCCCTGGGTGTGTTCCCAATTTCCATTACATTGACGCTGATACCACTCCTCCAGCCACTCCAGATCATTCCTCGGCATTCGGAACCTACCCCCCGGCTAAAATGGCTGCTGCTGTGTCATGCAGTGCAGCGCGCCAAGCCCCCAGATCAAATCGCCGCAGTGGATCCCGATCACAGTTCGCTCGGGAAAAACATCGGCCAATACACTCAGCGCGTTGCGGTCATTAGGATCATTGAAGGTTGGCACAAGCACAAGATCATTTGCAATGTAGAAGTTTGCGTAACTTGCAGGTAGCCGACGGCCATCGAAAACCAAAGGAGCCGGCATCGGCAACTCCATAATTTCGAACTCTTTACCGTCTAGATTTCGAGCTGTCCTTAAGCGGTGCAGGTTTTCCTGCAGCGGCTCGTAGTTTTCATCCTCCCGATTCGGTTCTATGGCGGTTACGATCCGGTTCTCTCCTACAAAACGAGTAATGTCGTCGACGTGCCCGTGGGTGTCATCCCCGGCAATGCCGCGGTTCAGCCAGATCACCTGTTCGATCCCGAGGTAATTCTGAAATACCCTCTCCAGGCCCTCACGGCTCAGCCCGGCATTTCGCTGCTGCACATCGCTCAGCAGACATTCCTCTGTCGTCAGGAGAACACCCACGCCGTTCGTATCAATCGATCCGCCTTCGAGCACCACACGGTGCTCGCCCACCGTGGGCTTCCATTGAGGCATCTCCAGCAGGGCGGCTACATGGTCCGGGACCTGGTCATCCAATTGCCAATCGTCGTACTTCGCCCAGGCGTTGAATTTCCAGTTTGTGATCGCGCTCTTGCCCTGCGCATTCTTCACGAAGATAGGCCCGGAGTCGCGCATCCAGCCGCGGTTCGTCGGCCACTGGTGAAAACGCACGCGCTCCAGCTTCACTCCGCTGCGCGTGAGAACTCTCCGCGCGCGCTTCTCCACAGAGGCATCGTTTACAAGGATGTGAACATCCTCGGCCGCTGACAGGTACCGCACGATATCCGCGTAAACCCAGGGGATGGCCTGAAATTTTCCCGGCCAGTCATCTGTATTGTGGGGCCAGGCGATCCATGTTGCCGCGTGCCTCGCCCACTCCGCCGGCATGTGAAAGCCATGCTCCCGCGGCGTACCTCCCGGATCAGCCGGGGTCATTTGCTCTCGCTCCGGGCTTCATCGAGGAAGCGGTGCACGATCGGCTGATAGGCGTCGATGCGGCGGTCGCGCAGGAATGGCCAGTTGCGGCGCGTGTCCTCAAGCAGCCGCAGGTCGATCTCGCCGATGAGAATCTCTTCCTTGTCATGGGCCGCTTTGGCGATTACCCGCCCGAAAGGATCGGCCAGAAACGATCCGCCCCAGAACTCCAGCCCCGGGCCCTCGACGCGATTGCCGCGGACATCTCCATGCTCGATACCCACACGGTTCACCCCCGCGACATACACCCCATTCGCGATTGCGTGCGCGCGCTGGATCGTCTGCCATGCGCTGTACTGCGCCTCGCCGTACTCTTCCTTCTCCGCGGGATGCCACCCGATTGCCGTGGGATAGAAAAGCACATTCGCCCCCTGCAGCGCCGTCAGCCGCGCTCCTTCCGGATACCACTGGTCCCAGCACACCAGCGTGCCAATTCTTCCCACGGCGGTGTCGAATGCCTTGAAGCCCAGATCGCCCGGCGTGAAATAGAACTTCTCGTAGTAAAGCGGATCGTCCGGGATATGCATCTTTCGGTACAGTCCCGCCAGCGATCCGTCTTGGTGCAGCACCGCCGCTGTGTTGTGGTAAAGCCCCGCCGCTCGGCGCTCGAACAGCGACGCGATCACGACTACCTTCTCTTCGCGCGCAATCGCACCCAGGCGCTCGGTGCTCGACCCCGGAATCGGCTCGGCGAGATCGAACAGCGCAATATCTTCGCGCTGGCAGAAATATTGCGCCCGAAAAAGCTCCGGCAGGCAGACGACCTCGGCGCCTTCTCGCGCGGCCTCGCGCACACGGTCCGCAGCCTTGTCCAGGTTCGCGTCCGGATCGGGGCCGCAGCTCATCTGCACCAGCCCCACTCGATAGTTCAGATTTGTCGGCATACTTTCTCACTATAAGTTGCGGTATTTCGCCCACGAGCGGCTATGAAAGCTCCGCCAGCGTCTTCGCTGCAAAGACAAATAACAAGTTCTGATGCTACCAACGATAAAAAGTCGCCGAATTGATGTGCTGTTTTGGCCTGTCTAATGTCCAGCCGCCCTTTGACCGCCCTCTATTTTCGGTGGCTTGCGCATAATGAACGGCAGCGGAATCAGACACGCGATGATCACGGCCAGCCACCAGAACGCGTTCTGATAGCTCAGCATGGAAGCCTGCCGCAGCATCGTCTGGTACGCCTGCCCCATGGCCAGTTGCGATGCCCCGTTGGAGCTGTGCCCGAGCTTGATCAATGCATTTTTGGTTGCATCCATAAACATCGAATACGCTACCGTGCCTGGAACCACGTTCGAGGCCAGCACCTGTTGGTGCGTCTGCTGCGTCCGCTGCAGAAACGTCGTAAGCATCGCCGTACCGACCGATCCGCCGAGGTTACGCGCGAAATTTGAGAAGCTTGAAATCTGATTGTTTTTGTCGCGCGGCACCCCAACGTAATTCAGCGTGCTGATCGGGATGAATACGAACGATAGCCCTATCACCTGCATCATGCGCCACAACACGATTGTCCCGAAGTTTACGTCGAGATCCAGTCTCGTCAAATTGTAGAGGCCCAGAGCCGTAACCAGATACGCGACCGATACCAGCGCCCGCGCGTCCACCTTGTTCACGACCTTCCCCGCGACCGGCATCATGAACATCAGCACCAGTGCTCCAGGTGAGAGCGCCATACCGGCCCGCTCCGCCGTGTATCCCATCAGCACCTGCAGAAACTGTGGAATCAGCACCGTCGAGCCGAACAGGACCATTCCAAGCACAAACTGCAGAAACACGGCGGTTCCAAAATTGCGGTTCTTCAGCAGCTTCAAATCGACGATCGGGTCCGGATGCCGCCACTCCCACCACACAAACAGCACGATCGTGCATGCCGCCAGTATCGCGAACGTGGTGATCATCCTGTCTCCGAACCAATCTTTCTCCTGCCCCTTATCGAGCACGAATTCGAGGCAGCCCACGCCGACCGCCACCAGGCCGAGGCCCGTGAAGTCGACCTTGCGCGGAGCTTGCCTCTGTGCCTTCAGATAAGGCGGATCCTCGACCATCCTGTGGCTCAGGATCAGCGAGAGCACTCCCACCGGTAGATTGATGAAGAAAATCCAGTGCCAGTTGAAATTGTCCGTGATCCATCCGCCAAGCGTCGGGCCGATGGCCGGCGCGCACACCACGGCCATTCCGTAGACCGCAAACGCCTGCCCGCGTTTTGACACCGGAAACGAATCGGCAAGGATCGCCTGCTCGCTCGGCGCGAGCCCTCCGCCACCCAGCCCTTGCAGAACCCGGGCCAGAATCAAAAAAGGCAGCGACGGCGCGATCCCGCACAGTGCCGAGCACGCCGTGAAGAGCACCACGCAGCTCATGTAAAAACGCTTGCGTCCCATACGGGCCATCAGCCATCCGGAAATCGGAAGAATGATCGCGCTCGACACCAGGTAGCTGGTCAGTACCCAGGTCGCCTCTTCCTGGCTTGCTCCCAGCGATCCGGCAATATGCGGCAGCGCCACATTCGCAATCGAGGTATCGAGCACCTCCATGAATGTGGCCAGCGTCACCGTTAGCGCGACGGCCCACGGATTGTGGCTGGGCCTCCAATCATGGATGTCTATTGCCGGCTTTGGCGATTGTTCAGGCAAGACACGTCCGTTCGTGTTCCGCGCACCCGCGGAGCAGAAAAATTTGCAATGATTCGGTTGGTACTAAGGGTATCAGGCCTGCAAAGCTATTCCGCGGCCTACACCGCTACCTGCTTCGGCTTCTTGTTCAGCAGATAAACCACCAGCACCAGCGCGGCTACCGAGCCCATGGCCGCAATGCTCATCACGCGCAACACAGCCACGGTGTAACGGCCCTGGCTCGGCGAGTAATTGCAGCAGTAAAGCAACACAAGATCACTAAGCGATCCGATCTTTCGGTCGCTGGCTTCGATCACCGCCAGTCTTACATCACGCGGCTGGTATTCGATGCCGGACAGATATTTCGACATGCGTCCCTGAGGCGTTGCAATCATGATCACGCTGGAATGCGCGAACTGGTCCATCTTGCCGTCCGGCCCCGGCACGCGCACGTAATGAAATCCCGTCGCCTG
>JAFAMZ010000349.1 GCA_019232935.1 Silvibacterium sp. | reverse complement strand
CGGTTCGTTCGGATCGAGATAATTGCGCACCCGCTTGAGCCGGCCGCCGGTCAGCGTTGTTTCTCCGGTATCGACCAGCGTGATCGACCATGGCTCGGCATAGCTCTGGTGGTAGGTGATGCTGTTCTTCCCGGCGTCGATGGTCACGTCGGAATGATGCAGCACGAAATTCATGAAATATTCTTTGATCATGTAGCCCTTATAGCCGAGGCAAATCACGAAATCGTTCAGCCCATGATGAGCGTAAAGCTTCATGATGTGCCACAGGATCGGACGACCGCCGATCTCGATCATAGGCTTGGGCCGCACGGCGCTCTCTTCCGCAATGCGGGTGCCCATGCCTCCGGCGAGAATAACGACTTTCACGATATCACCTGCTCAACGTTCAGAGTTTGCGCGCCACCAGCTTTCGCTCCCATGCCAGCGCATGACGAACGATGGTCTCGAGGTCATCATAGGCGGGCGTCCACGACAGAATGCGCCTGATCGCCTGCACGTCGGCTACGATCTGGGCCGGATCACCCGCCCGCCGCGGCTGCATTTCGACGGCAAAGTCGACGCCCGAGACGCGTTTCACGGCGTCGACCACCTCGCGAACCGAATAGCCGTGGCCGTAGCCGCAATTCATCAGCACATTGGCCCCGCCACCCCGCAAGTAACCCAATGCGCCGACATGGGCGCCGACGAGATCGCTGATGTGAATGTAGTCGCGAACGCAGGTGCCGTCCGGGGTCGGGTAGTCCGAGCCGAAGATCGCCAGGCGGTCGCGCGCGCCGAGCGCGGCCTGGACGGCGGCCTTGATCAGATGGGTCGCCGCGCGCGTCGACTGGCCGGTGCGGAGTTTCGGATCAGCACCGGCGACGTTGAAGTAGCGCAGCACGACATATGTCAAGCTGCTGGCCGATGCAGCATCCTTCAGCATCATTTCCGTCATCAGCTTCGAGGCACCGTATGGCGACATCGGCCTGGGGACGGTGTCTTCTTTCACCAGCGCCGTTTCCGGATTGCCATAGACCGCAGCCGTCGAGGAGAACACGAACTGCTTGACGCCGTGCTGAACCGCGGCCTTGAGCAACGCCAAAGAGCCGGCCGCGTTGTTGCTGTAATAGCCCAAGGGATTGGCGACGGACTCCGGTACGACCGAGGAGGCCGCAAGATGCACGATGGCCTGCACCTGATGTTCTGCCAGGAGCTTTGCGACCAGGGCCATGTCACCGATATCGCCCACCACAAGCCGCGCCGCCGGCGCGACCGCATCGCGAAATCCGGTTGCAAGATTGTCGAGCACGACCACGGATTCCCCGCGGTCGACGAGTTCGTAGACGATGTGACTACCGATATAGCCTGCGCCACCCGTCACCAATATGGTCATGTCGACTCCTATCCAGCGATCAATTGCAACGCAGTCCGCGAAGCTGGGTTACCGTTTGGCGGGTTGAGGCCAAGCTTAGGCGAAGCCGAGATCATCGCGCACTGCCCGAGGTGCTAAGGCTCAGGCGTTGGTTCTGGCGCCTGGAATAGCCGCGCATACTCATGCCGAATCCGCCGACGAATACGAAACGCCAACGATGGCGGCGGAGGTGGCTCTGGCGTTTTTGCTTGCGCTGGGAACAGGTGAGCGGCCTCGCGGACCGGTACTCCCTCAAGAAAAGTCCAGTCACCCGAAATCGGATTTGCCGGATCAAAGTAGATGCCCGTCCACCGCTGAACATATTTGTCCCAGTCGATCTTGAGCTTGGCGAGGTTGTCTTGCCTCCTGTCGGGATCCACCCACTCGAAGTGCTCCAGCAATGCATCGCTGCAGGCGGTGATTTCGTAGCCGACGTGCCAGATCTTCAGCGCAAGGTCACTGTCGGCGCAGTAGAAATCATAACGCGCATCATCGATCCACCCGACCTTTTCCAGCGCCTCTCGCAGAAAGAGCCCGTGGTTGACCATCCTGTGGTTCCCCAGAGATGCGCCGACACGGTATCTTGTCTCTTCAGGCCATGAGCGCCAGTAGAATGCCACCCCACCAACGCGCCGCCCGCTGGACAGCTGTTGGTCGAATTGCTTCACCGCATTCACGATCGTGTCGGGGTGAACCACCGAGTCATCGCTGATCATGCAGATGTAGCGGCCTTCGGCGCATTTGAAGGCAAGATTCATGAAATAGCCCCAACTGCGTTTTCGCTTCGCCGTCCCGTCAACGATTTCCCGATTGTGCTGGACGATCGAGATAATGTCGTTCTGCTTGGTGAGCCACTCGAGAGTGCCGTCGTTCGAGCCTCCGTCGACAACGATGATCTCATATGGAAATTCGAGCTGACTCGCACGCACGCTCGCGATCGTCGCTTGCAAAAAAGCCAGCCGATTGTAGGTGCCCAGCACGATAGAAACCTCTGCAGGGAAGCTTCGCTTCGGGGTCATGTGCGTCATCTCACGGCCAACAAATGCGGACCGCCTCAAATCGATCAAGAAAAGCTAGCGCTTCGTTCACGAAGTCCTCCGGCGTTCTCGCTTGGGCTATCTTTCGCCCCGTCTCGACGAGCCTTTGGCGAAGCCCCTCTTCGCTTGCAAGCCGCATCACGGCCTGCGCCATCTGTTCGGGCGAGGCCGGGTCCACGAACAGCGCGGCATCCTGGAGCTGCTCGCGGGCGCCCGAGACCTCCGACGCAATCACCGGGCAGCCGAGGGAAAAGGCCTCCAGTGGCGGCAAATTCTCCGGACCAAAGAACGTGACATAGGACAGCGCGAACGCCTGCCGGTACAGCTCGATCAGATCCTCGCGCGGAATGAAGCCCAGGAAATGCACGCGGTCGGACAGGCCGAGCCGGTCCGCGGTCGCCTTCACATGGCCAAGATTGCCGTGATCGGCGCCGACGAAAACGACGTCGAGCGGCGTCTCGAAGCGGCTTTTCAAGAGATCGAGAGCCAGCAGGAGATTGACATGATTCTTATGGGCCCAGAACTGAGCGGGGTAGAACAGGAAGTCCCGCGATATCCCGTACTTCTGGCGCACCGACGGCCTTGTCTCAACGGCAGCCTCGGCAACGCGCGGTGTCGGATGCGGCATGATCAGGATGCGCGAAGGATCGATGCGGAAAAAGCGTTCGACCTCGAGCTTGCCGACCTCCGTGCCGACGATGATCGCAGCGGCGCGTCCAAGCACTGCATCGTAAAGGTTGTCGCGATGCTGCCAGTTGCCGTTGGCGGAAACCTCCGGAAACCACGGCTGCAGGCGATGCTGCAAGTCCCACACCACGACCATGTAGGGCACTTCCAGGACCTGCCCGGGCGCGCTGAGCTGCCAAACGAA
>JAFAMZ010000223.1 GCA_019232935.1 Silvibacterium sp. | reverse complement strand
GATCGGGCTGCCGTTTAAGAACCTTTTACTTCCTGCGGTCGCCAGTGTGGCTCTTCTGATTCGACTAGGCTCCTGCCTTCGCCTTCCTGATTTCTTCTGTAACCGCTGGAACCACCTCGAAGAGATTCCCGACCACGCCGACGTCGGAGATCTCGAAGATCGGGGCCTCGGAGTCCTTATTGATGGCCACAATAGTCCGTGAGCCCTTCATGCCCACAATGTGCTGGATGGCCCCGCTGATGCCGAGCGCGAAATAGAGCTTGGGCGCGACCGTCTGCCCGGATGAACCGATCTGCCGTTCGAGGGGCAGCCAGCCGTTATCGCAGATGGGACGCGACGCAGCGACCTCCCCGCCCAGCACCTTGGCGAGTTCTTCGGCGAGCGCTATGTTCTTCTGCTCCTTGATGCCGCGGCCGACGGCCACGATAACCTCGGCCTGTGAGAGATCGACGGCCTGTTTGGCTTCCTGGAAGACCTCGTGCGGAGTCACTCTGGGTGGAGTATCCGCAACCGCCGCGGACACATTTTCAACGGGAGCCGAGCTTGCTTCTGCCTGATCTCCCCTAAACGCTCCAATCTGGATGGTTGCGAGCCAAGGCGCATCTCCACCGAAGGAGACATCGGCGGCGAACTTGCCCTGGAACATCTGCCTCGTGAAGAGGAGCTTTCCGGATTCGTACTTGTAGCCGATGGAGTCGGAGATCAACGTGCGGTCCAGAGCCAAAGCGAGCCGCGGCGCGAAGTCCCGAACCTGATAAGTGTGAGGAAAGAGCACCAGCTTCGGATGCTCTTGGGCAATAAACGCCTTGAGCGCGTAGACATAGGTGTCAGCCGTATATGCCGCGAGTGCCGCAGCCTGCAGAGCATAAACCTTTGCGACCGCCTTCTGCGCCAGTTCCTTTGCCAGTGCGTCGATTCCGGCGCCGGGAAGTACGACCTCTATCGGCCAGCCAGTCTCCTTTGAGATAGCCTGGGCCGCGGCGATGGTTTCATAGGAAACGCGGTTCAGCTTGCCTTCGCGCTGCTCCGCAACAACAAGGATGCTTTCTGCCATTTTCTTGTCTTGTGCACTAATCTGTTGCGCCAAAGGCGCGTTCACCTGGAGCGTCGGTGCCCTAGAACTCCCGCGCGCCGCGCTTCAGCCACGTTCCGTAGAGTCCGAAGATGACGGCCAATACGCCGGTGAGGACGTTGTAGTAGAACATGGGACGGATCCATGCCGGCGAGTAGGTCAGGTCCTGTCCGCTCCAGAGCGTGAGCAGCACGGCGAAGAAGGCGAATTGGCCGGCGATGACCTGAAAGGTCAGCCCCCACTGACGGCGCTTATCCAGCCGCTCAACTTGATTGGGGGTCAGGCCGCGCTCGGCGGCAGGGATGGTAAGATTTGCCACGTGCCTCTTTCTCCTTAGTTGGGCTTTACAGCCATTAAATCACGCGCGCTTCGTTTTTGAGATACTCGACGAGCTTCTTTGCCGCTTCTGCCGGAGGAGCCTCGATCATCTGCGTCTTCTTCTGCTTCTCCGGAATATAGAGCCTCTCGATCTTCTGCTGATGCGCGCTGAGCTTCGGCTCAACTTCCGCCCAGGCGACCTTTCGCAGAGGCTTGTTCTTCGCCTGCTTGATGCCGATCAGGGAGGCGTAACGAAGCTTATTAATTCCGCTCTGAATGGTTAGCACCGCGGGCAGTGGCATATCGATGAACTGGTAGTGTCCCGCCTCGAGTTCCCGTTTGAGGTGCAGCGCCCCTTCGGTCTTCTCGATTCCAATGATGATGGTCGCGTGCGGACGCTCCAGGATTTCCGCCAGCAGGACACCTGTTTGCGCGGCGCCGTAGTCGTCGGATTGGAGGCCGGTCACGATCAGATCGAAATCTTCTTCGGCAACCGCCGCCGCGATGGCCCGTGCGGTGTTGGCCGAGTCGAGCCGGACAAACCTGTCATCCTCGAGGTGGATCGCCCGATCTGCGCCCTTGGCGAGCGCCTCGCGCAGCACCTGGGACGCGCGCGCGGGGCCGCCAGTGATGACCGCCACCTCACCGCCGTGCTTCTCCTTCTGCCGCAGGGCCTCTTCGAGAGCGTAGGCATCCGGTTCGTTCACTTCGTAGGAGACGTCCTCGCGAATCCAGGTACCGTCTTCGTTGAGCTTGAGGGGAGCGTCCTTCTGCGGGACCTGCTTAATGCAGACAAGAATCTTCATAGCAAACGGGTCAGTATAGCAAAGCGGGCACTTTTCAAATCTCCAGCTCGCGAAGCAAAAAGGCATAATCCATCGCGACTTCCTTCAGATAGTCATAGCGGCCGGACGCGCCGCCATGCCCAGCGGTCATGTTGGTGTGCAGCAGCAGGGAATTGGAGTCAGTTTTGAGGGTCCGCAATTTGGCCACATATTTCGCCGGTTCCCAATACATCACCTGGCTGTCGAAGAGCGACGTTTTCACCAACATCGCCGGATAACCCTTCGCTTCAAGATTTTCGTAGGGCGAATAGCTGAACATATAGTTGAAGAATTCAGGCTGGTTCGGATCGCCCCACTCCTCGTATTCGGGCACAGTCAGCGGCAGGGACGAGTCGAGCATTGTGCTCATCACGTCAACGAAGGGTACGTGCGAAACGATGGCCCGGAACAGGCCGGGGCGCATGTTGGCGACGGCACCCATGAGCAGGCCGCCGGCACTGCCGCCTTCGATGGCCACCCGGTCTGGATCTCCGTAGCCGTGGGCCAGCAGGTGTTCGGTGACGGCGATGAAGTCCGTGAAGGTATTGCGCTTGTGCAGGAGGCGGCCAGCATCGTGCCACGGCTTGCCCAGGTCTCCGCCTCCGCGGATGTGGGCGTAGGCCATAACGAATCCGCGGTCGAGCAGGCTGAGGCGGCTGCTGCTGAATGAGACCGGCAGCGGATAGCCGTAAGCGCCGTATCCGTAGATATAGAGCGAATTCTTTCCCGGCCTGCGGCGGTCCTTCCGATAGACGATGGAGACCGGGATCTCGACTCCTTCGGGAGCATTGGCGAAGAGGCGCTCGGATGCGTAAAGGTTGCGGTCGAAACCGCCGGGAATCTCCAGTTGCTTGAGCAGGGCAGACTCGCCTATCGGCACGTCGTACTCGTAGACGGAGCTGGGTGTAACCAGTGACTGATAGCTGTAGCGGAACTGTCTGGTGTCAAAGGTGCGGTTAATGTGCGGATGCGCGGTGTAGACAGGCTCCGGGAAGGAGATTTCACGGGAGGCGGTCGTCTCGGGGCCGGAACCAGCGAAGGAGAAGACGCGAAGATGCTGGAGGCCGATGCGGCGTTCACAGGCTACAAAGAATGATGCGAATAGATCGACTTCTTCAAGCATTACATCGGGTCTTTGAGGCAGGATTTCCGTCCAGTTGTTCCGTTCAGGAGCTTCGACTGGGGCAGTGACCAGGCGGAAATTTCTTCCGGTGTCGTTGGTGCGAATCCAGAAGAGGCCACCCCGGTGGTCGGCGTAGTACTCGATGTTGTCCTGGCGGGGCTGGAGGAGGCGCCATGGGCCGGTGGGGTCGTCAGAGGGGAGGAACTGCTCCTCGCTGGTGGTGTGGCTGGCGCTCTCGAGGATGATGTACTGGTGGTCGCGGGTGCGTCCGGCGCCTATGTTGAACCTCTCGTCTGCCTCCTCGTAGATCAGGGCGTCGTCGGAGTGGGGAGTGCCGAGCGTATGGCGGTAGAGCTGGTACTGGCGCTTCTGCTCCTCGTCCTCGACGGTGTAGAAGAGGGTGCGGTTGTCGGCTGCCCAGACGATAGAGCCAACGCGCTCGACTCGTTCGGGCAGTAGCTCGCCGGTGCGGAGGTCCTTGACGTGGAGGGTGTACTGGCGGAACCCCGTGTTGTCGGTCGAGTAGGCGAGCAGATTGCCGTCGTCGGAGACGGTGCTCGCGCCGACGGCCATGAAGGACTCGCCTTTTGCCAGCTCGTTTACGTCGAGTATGACCTGCTCGGCGGCGTTTGGATCGGGAACTTCTGCAGACGGATCGGGCGAGCCTGGCTTGCGGCAGAAGATGGGATACTGCAGGCCTTCCTCGGTTCGGGAGTAGTACCAGAACTGGCCGTCGCGGAAGGGGACCGATACATCGGTCTCCTTGATGTGGCTGAGCATCTCGGCGTACAGCTCTTTTTGCAGATCGGCGGTGGGCTTGAGGACGGCGGCAGTGTAGGCGTTTTCGGCTTCGAGGTAAGCGGTGACTTCGGGGTTGTCGCGCTCGCGGAGCCAGGCGTAGTCGTCGACCAGGGTGCGGCCGTGGATCAGGGTTTCCGTGGGGCGGCGGGCGGCGATGGGAGGGGCGATTTCAGTGCGGGTGGACATCACTCCTCAGAATATAGGAGTCGGTACCCACCCCCTCCCCCTCCCTATTGAATGCGTAACTGATTGATTCTGTTATGGCTATGCCAGACGTCGGCTGTAAGCGTTTCATTCTGGGTGGGTTAGTGCGTGTTGATTGAAAATAAATGAGTTACCTTTGTTGACTGCATTCGTTGTGGTGCTATTGATGTGAGTCATTCATCTTGCAAAGACGGAAAAAGCCCGGCTGCGGCCGGGCTTTCGTCTCTCTAATTTTATTATATCTGGTTTGGGGAAATTGTCGGCCACAGTGGGGCGGGATCAGCGTTAAGAAAGGCCGAGCTACAGACTTACTTTCCCACCCTTCGCGCAAAAGCGCGCGAAGGATGGGGCACCCGAAGATCAGTGGCGATCCGCGGTCTGAACTATCCCACAAGCCAAAACCGGGCTTGTATGGGCCACCCGGCGTCAAGCTGCTTGTGTAAATACGCGGAGGGTGCGGGAGCTTGCCATATGTAGCGTGTAATG
>JAFAMZ010000131.1 GCA_019232935.1 Silvibacterium sp. | reverse complement strand
CTGCTGATGACCGCCGCCGGCATGGCCATTGGACTCGTCGCCGCAAGCCTCGTCATCCAGCTCATGCGGACACTGCTCTTCGGCATCAGCGCGCTCGACCCTGTCACCTATATCACTGTACCGCTCGTTCTCGGCCTGGCAGCATCGCTGGCAAGCTATCTGCCCGCGCGGCGCGCGGCCGCCGTGAACCCCGTCGAAACGCTGCGGTGGGAGTAGTACCCGCTTTCGGCAAGACTGGAGCGGATCGCATGCGGGACAGCCCCCGCCTTCACCACATTGTCAATTTCACGTTATCGACCCATTCGTGAAGTGGAGTACCGGTGGGATCGTGGTCCAGTTGGAATTGCAGGCCGATCTGATCTGTCCAAGGAGTACTGTTGACGTTCCAGGTCTGATTGATTCCGTAGGGGGTACCATCAAAGACCAGCGTATCGTAGCGATACTGCGTGGAATTGATGAGCTCATCATACCACTGCACGTGGTGCCAGCCCGGCGTCCAGTGCGGACAAGGGATCCCGTTGAGGATCCATCGCTCGCCGTTGCTGTCCCAGGTCGCCCAGTAGCCGTCTCCAAAGTCGCACTGGCCGCCGATCATAAATTCGTTGCCAGACAGAACTACGTAGAAATCGACCTCCGAGGACCAGAAGTGGGCCTCGGCAGCGGGGTCGTGGTAGACCCAGAAGTCCCACAAAAAATGGGTATAGGGAGTGGTGCCCGGGATGATGTCCTTGAACAACACGTTGCTCCAGGACGGCCCGCCGGCATACATCTCAAGGCTGCTGCCGCTCAGCGAGGGCTGGCTCTGGTCAAACGTCATCGTATAGTCATTGGTGTTGTTCGTTCCCGCCGCGCACTGGCTGCAGATGCTCCAGTTCGCGGCAACGTTCTGCATCTCGGTTAATACCTGTGCGTTTGCGGGCGGAGTCGGCAGCACAGTACTGCTCGCCGGTGGCGGTCCAACCTGGATCAGCCTGATTTCAGATCTGTCGGAATCGCCCTTGGCGTCCACCACGCTTGCCCACAGAAGATGTTGGCCAGTGGGAATGGTGATCGACCGAGAGATGGAGGTAGCAGCGTTATTTGCCTGGTATACGGCCTGACCGTCGAGGCAAACCGTCCACTGGGTAATGGTAGCGGTGGCGTATGCGGTTGCATTCACTGTGACGTTGCTTGGATTCTCACCTGGTGCGGGGCTTTGCAACCAGATGCCAGTCACTGAGCCATTTTGGTTGTTATATCCCGATTCGGTTCCCCCGCAACCCGGACTGCTGTTGCTCGGCGATCCGCCGATAACGGGCGATCCCCCGCCACCCCCAGACCCACCGCCGGAGCCTGGGCTGCTGCTGCTTCCGCTGCCCATGGTTGAAGTTGAAGCGCCGCACCCTACGATGACAACGGCCTGGAATGCGAATGCGAACGAGCAAAGAAAAGAAAGAAGAAGCCGCAACATCCGGGTGCCCACTATGCAAATGTGAGATGCGGCATGCCCAGCTTGTTCTGTCCCAAACTCAAAAGGCGTGATCACGCCGAAACGCGCCTACTGCCCCGGAATCTCCTTCACCTGCGGCCCCATCGGCGGTTCGGCGCGCAGAAACTCCAGCGTATTCGGCCCGATCCGTGCGGCGCATTCGCGCGGGGCAAGGTGCCCGCAGCCGTCATAAATCTCCAGCACCGACTCCGGCATCTGCTGGTGGAAGATGTACGCCAGAGACACCGGAGTCAGCTGGTCGTTTTTGCCCCATACGATCAGCACCGGCATCTTCAACCCTCCGAGGTTGCCATCCATCAGATCGACGCCCGTCAGCATCGAGTTCATGCTGCGCTGCACGATCCATCCGTTGCGGCGCACAAGCCGGAGAATATCCCGTTGCAATATACCTGGAAGCTCCGCTCCCCGGCCGGGCGAAAGCAGATCGTTCAGCGCGGTCAGCGTCTGCGGATCATCCGGCCAGAAGAGCGACACCTTGAACGGCAAATCGAACCGGAGCCCGGCGCTGTCGTAAATGGCCAGCCGCCGCACCCGGTCCGGCTCATCCAGCGCCACGCGCATCGCTACCCATCCGCCCATCGACCATCCGCCCAAATCTGTCCGGTCCAGGTTCTGCGAAGCTATGAACTTCTCCACGATCCCGGCTTCCTGCCGAACCGAGTACGCACCGTCTTGCGGACGCGACGAGCGCCCGTATCCGAGCATGTCTATCGCGTAGACGTGGCGTCCACCCTTCACGAGCTGCGGCATGATGTTCGCCCAGTCCTCTGCTCTGCTGCCCAGCCCGTGGATCAGCACGATCGGCGGCCCCGACCCGCCTTCGAAATAATGGATCTGATACCCATCGACATCCGCGTAGCGGCTGCTGATACCGTCCAGACGCAGCTTCACCTGCAGCGCCGCCAGCGCCACTTCGAGGGGACGCAGGCAGACGAGCAGCACCACTCCAATCGCAAAGCAGACCAGCACGAGCAGCGCTCTGCGAAGCGCAGACCGCCGCGCCTCGCTTCCGTCTCTGGTTCGAGGGGAAGCGCCGGGGCTCGGCGGAGGTATAGTGACAACTTTGGACGATTCGCTCACTTTATCTGGTATCCGATTATTTGCCTCGCCCGCCGTCTCACGCGCCGATGCGAAGCCCATTCTATCGCGGCTCACGAATCCTTCAACCGGCTCGCCATCTCAACCGCCTTACAAATTACCGCAACAGTAAACGGTGCTACCCCGGCCAGTTCGTCGAGACCCGCCCAGCGCGCATCGGCCGCGTCCGTGGCGCACGCCAGGTCGCCTCCGGTAACCAGGCACAGAAAATCCACCAGCACGTAGTGATATTGGACGCGGCCTTCGGCGTCTCGCGAAATTCTGTCCAGCACTTCCACCACGGCGACAGGTTCGACGATCAGCCCCGTCTCTTCGAGCACTTCGCGCCGAACGCCCTCTTCGAGAGTCTCCCCCAGCTCCAGCGCCCCACCTGGAAGCGACCACTCGCCCTTGAGCGGAGCATGTCCTCGCTGGACCAGCAGCACGCGGCCGCCATCCACGACAACCGCTCCCACACCCGCTATCGGCCTCTCAGGGTATTCCCGCGACATCTCTTTGTTTTGCGGATTGCTCAGAGCTTTAACGGCCTGCCGTATTCGTTCTCGAAGACCGTAATGCCCATGCTGAAGCGGCCGCCCTCGAACTTGTCTTCACCCTTCAGGTGCCCCACCGCAAGCAGCGCCACCACGTGATAACTCAGCGGAAGCTTGAGCACCTCGCGCACCTTCTCCTGCTCGAAGCCTTCCATCGGAGCCGTATCGTAGCCCAGTACCTCGGCCGTCATCATCATGAAGCTGAAGGCGATCATCACCTGCTTGTTAAGCCACGCTGTCAGATTGGGATGGTTCGAAAGATAGTTCGGGATATTCTGCCGCGCCTGCTCTGCATAGTTCTCCGGCATGCCGCCTTCGCACCCCATGCGCAGCATCTCTTCCAGATCGCCCGTGCGCCAGCCATCGGCGTCTCCGCACGCCACGATCACTACGGGAGCCTCCTCCACCTTGGCCTGGTTGAAGCTCGCCCAGCGCAGTTTTCGCCGCTGCTCCGGCGAGCGCACCACCACAAACCGCCACGGCTGCATGTTATACCCGCTGGGAGCCTTCAGCCCGGCTTCGATGATCCTCCTCAGGTCATCGTTGGGAACAGGCGACCCGTCGAAACTGGGCGTGGCGCGGCGCTCTTCGATTGCCTGGCTGAGCGTCTTTTCCATCACATTAGCCATCCGAACGGCATTCCCCTCTTTCGTGAATCTACCTGCGTCGCTTCTTTTTCCGTGCCTAGGAAATCTGATTCATGGGGAGTTCGATAGCATACGGATTCTGGTTCGCAGCATGCGCATACACCCAGAGCCCGTGAAATGCCTGCCGAAGCTGCGGATACTGCGCAAGCATCGCCTTCATCAGCTCCACAATCTGCGCGTGCGTGGCCACCGGGTCAGATACATCCTTGGTCTTGTAATCGATCACCAGGTCCAGGCCGCCTAGTGAGCTGTCCGTGCGCAGGCCCGTAACCTCAAAGCTCTGGTTGGCCGCCTTCAGCATCAGCGGCTTATTCATTGTGGGCATCTCCGGCGGTCGCACCGTCTGCGCTTCCTTCTGCAGCTTCTCCAGGTTCGGGCTCGAAAGAAAATCGACGGGGGTCAGCAGAAACGCCGCCGTCTCGTAGTAAAAATATGCGTTCCAGCCGTCATTCTTCTGCGCATAGTCGCGCGCCTGCTTCCAGAACCAAACCCCATCATGTCCCGCCGCCGTCATCGGACGCGGAAAAAAACCTGCCAACTTCCAATCGGCGCTGCCCGACGGATCGTTTTGCACCAGCAGAGTGAGTCGCTGCGAATGCTCCACCCCCGTCGCCCGCAGAAGAAACAGCGCATAGTCTCCCGGAGGCAGTTGCGGAATCGTCAAAGTGACGATCAGCGCCGAGCCGCCCACCGAGCAGAAGAACTGCGTTTCCTCCTGCGTGGATTTCAGGTCCGAGGCCTTCAGCAGGTAAAGCGCATCGATTATCAGGGCCGCGCTCTGAATCTGCGGCGCTATGCTCTGGATGCTGGCGGCTATGGGATCGAACTGCGAAGCGACCGCGGCAATCGTTGCCTGCCGCACCGCCGCAACGTTGCCTGCCTGGATCTCGCCGCCGAGTGTACGCGCCGCCTGCGCCAGCTTGTCGCGTTGCGCGGTGTTCATCTCGCTCGACGTCACGCAGGAAACGGCCCGCGCAGGCCGGATTAAGACAAGGGCAGCCAGCAGCACAACAACCAGCCGTGGACCAAAACGGATCGAGCGAGGCGGCATATTCAGCAAGCAATCCAAAACTATTGAGCAAACCCAAACCACTGCTAGTCTAGTATAGAGAGCGGTTTACTGAAGAGATTGCTGCCGCGCGGTTTGATGAAACTCATGAAAGATTGCCGAATCGGAACTCTCTGGCTGAATGCAATCGCCTGTCTCGCGCTCTCCGCATCGGCTCTTGGCCAGGTTCCGGAGCAGATCGGAGCCTATGTACCTGCGCCGACCAACCCACGCATGCAGCAGCAGTTTCCTCAGCAGCAGGCTGCGCCTGCGCCCGGCCCGGCCCTGCCCCAAGCTGCCTCGAGTGCA
>JAFAMZ010000107.1 GCA_019232935.1 Silvibacterium sp. | reverse complement strand
ATCGCGGTAGCGAATATTCTGCAGACGATTCCGTCGCTGGCGCTGTTCGGATTGCTGCTGCCGCTGCCGTGGCTCGGAGAACGGGCGGCGCGTATCGCCATAGTCGCATTGACGGCCTATGCGCTGCTTCCGATATTGCGCAATACTTATGCGGGTATTCGCGGCATCGATCCTGCGGTTCTGGAGGTGGCGCACGCGCTGGGGCTTACGGGAATGCAGAGACTCTTTCGCGTCGAGCTGCCGCTGGCAGCATCGTTTATCTTTGCCGGGCTGCGGACGGCAACGGTGACTTGTGTCGGGGTAGCGACAATTGCAGCAGCGGTAGGCGCAGGAGGGCTGGGAGAGCTTATCTTCAGGGGCGTAGCTTCAGTGGATAACAGGCTGGTTCTGGCAGGGGCGATTCCGGCGGCGATGCTGGCCCTTATCGCGGATGCAGGGCTGGGGTTTCTGGAGCGGTGGTTCCGGGTGCCGGCGAAATGACTCGCGTAATCCTCGAGACCGCAAGGCTGCTCTTCCGCCCACATGAGCTGGACGATTGCGAACCCTACTGCGCCATGGAGCAGGATGCGGAAGTCCGGCGGTTTGTGGGCGGTGCTCCCCGGACACGCGAAGCAGCGGAGGCGAGGTTTCGGGCAGCGCTGGCGTCGCAGCATGACCGGCTTGGTATGTGGGCCACGGTGCTGAAGGCCGATGGTCGCTATATCGGCCGTTGTGGGGTGTATCCGCATATTCAGGGAGATTTTGTAGTTCCGGATGAGGGCGTGCTTGCGTTCTATCTGGCGCGACAGTACTGGGGGCGGGGCCTGGCGAGCGAAGCTGCATCGGCCTTTGTCGAGTACGGATTTGAAACGCTGGGACTGCGAAGGATTGTGGCGACTGTGCAGGCTGAGAATTGGGTCTCGGAACGCATTTTGGAGAAGCTTAAGTTTGACCTGGTTTGGAGAGAGGAAGGTGCTCGCACCTTCGATCATTACGCTCTGTTGCGGCCAGAGAGGCGCAGGTGAGTTCGCGCCTTCAGTCCGTCGTGGCATCACTGCTGTTGATTGCGGCGATCGCCTGTTCGCCGCCGCGGCCGAACGAGCCGGTCATCGGGACAAAGAACTTTACGGAGCAGGTGGTTCTGGGTGAGCTGCTGGCACAGGAGATCGAGGCCAAGTCGCATCTGCATGTGGACCGGCGCTTTTATCTCGCCGGCAGTTACATTTGCCAACAGGCGCTTGTGGCGGGGCGCATCGATGCGTATGTGGAATATACGGGCACGGCTCTGACAGCGATCCTGAAGCAGCCGCTCGACAGAGATCCGGAGAGGGTGCTGGACACTGTCCGGCGGCTTTATGCCCAGCGATACAAAGTCACGGTTGCGCTTCCTCTGGGATTTGAAAATACTTTCGCGATGATTGTTCGCGGAGAAGATGCGGGTCACTACAACCTTCGCACGTTGAGCCAGGCGGGAACGTACAGCCCGCAGTGGCGGCTCGGGGTGGGATACGAATTCGAGCAACGGCCGGATGGGCTGCCCGGACTTAGCAAGGCTTATGGGCTGAAGTTTGCGGAGCCTCCGCGAACGATGGACCTGGGGCTGCTGTATCGCGCGCTGAATGCGCACCAGGTGGACATGATTGCCGGCAACTCTACCGATGGGCCGATTCAGGCCTTCGGGCTCACGGTGCTGGAAGACGATAAACATTATTTTCCGCCGTACCAGGCGGTGCCGCTGGTGCGCGACGAGGCGCTGCGCCGCTGGCCTGAGATCCGAACCGCGCTAAACGCCCTCGCCGGACGCGTGACAGCCGCCGATATGCGCGAGATGAATGAGGCTGTGGATGGCGGGCACCGCGATCCAGCAGATGTCGTGCGAGAATTTCGTCAGAGAAAGGGGCTTTGATATGAGCACACAGGCCGCAACCACTTCCCGTCCGGAACCATGGCTTCGCGGAACCCACTCCGAAGTTCCGGCGGTGATCCGGGCGGTTCTTCACGCGTTTGATCTGGCTCGAGAAGATGCTGTTCATTGGGCCGATGACCTCTCGGATGCGGAGCTTCACGCGTCGCCCTCAGGGCTGGCGCCGGTTTCCTTTCACATGCGCCACATTGCGCGCAGCCTCGACCGCCTGCTGACTTATGCCGAGGGCAACCAGCTCAGCTCCGAACAGCTGATCGCGTATAAGACGGAGCTTGATCCGGCGGTGTCGCGGGAGGAGATTCTGGCTGAGTTTCACCAGGGGCTCGAGCATGCCGCCGAACGAGTCCGCGCCTTTGCCGGAGCCGATCTGGAGCAGCCGCGAGAAGTGGGTAAGAAGCAGCTTCCCACAACCGTGGGGGGACTGCTGGTCCACCTGGCCGATCACACCCAACGGCATACGGGGCAGATTGTCACAACATCCAAGCTGCTCAGGAATTCCAGAGATGGGGCCGGCGCTGCCAAAACGGCGGTGCACGGGTTGAGCTAGAGCCGCCGCACGATCAGGATGGTCTGGTCGTCGGGCTGATTGCCGAAGGCCGTAGCGGCGCCCAGAATTTGTTCGGCGATCTCGCCGAGCGGAGCCCGGGCGTTTGCGGCGATTACCGCCTTCAGGCGCCCCGTCCCGAATTCTTCCTCGCCTTTGTCGCAAACCTCGAGGATGCCGTCCGTCGCAACCACCAGCAAGTCTCCCGGAAACGTCTCCAGGCAGCGGCCATCGAATCCGGAAACCGGCAGCAGCCCCAGAGGAAACTGCTCTTCCTCGAGATGAGCTACCTCGGCCCCATTTGCATGCCAGTGTAGAAGCGGAGGGCTCGCAGCCAGCGCATAGTGCACGCTGCCATCTGCCCCGAGCCGGAACCCCGTGAAGGTGGCATACATGTGCGGCTCCTTCACTCCGGGCAGAACGCTGTTCAGCCGTTCCAGCAACAACGGCAACGTGCTTTCGCGTTTGAGCTCGGCTGCTTCGAGCAGAGCCGTCCGCGCTGCCGTTTTCAGCATACCCATCAGTATGCCTGCCTGCAGCCCGTGACCCGCGATATCCGCCATGTACGCGATCGCATCGCCATCCTCGAGCGCAAGGGCGTCTACCAGGTCACCGCCAACCTTCTCGCTGGGCTTCGAAATGCCGTAGACTTCGAAATTCGCCGTCCGCAACGTAATGGGAGGCACGAGTGTCTTCTGGATACCGTGAGCCAACTCCAGCTCGTTACGGATGCGGTAGGCTTCCGCGCCCTGCCTGCTGATGAATCCGATGAACAGGCTGTAGGACATCACCACGAGGACAAGAATCGCAACGCCCATCACGCGGATTCCCTGATCGGAGGGCACCTCGCGCAGGTGGTGATGCCTGTAAAGGAAGTTCACCAAAATGGCGAAACCGATCCAGAAAGGAAACTGCAGCAGGCTAACAATGACAAACCAGTAATATCGATAGCGCGTGGCGATGAGCACATACACCATGGCCACAAGGCCGCTGGCAACCGCATTGATGATGACGATGGGGTAAGGCTGCTTGCCGAGATCCATGAGATCGTTGAACAGACCCATGATGGCGAACAAGCAGAACACGGCCAGAAAGAGCCAACGCATCTGGCGGAGGGGAATGCTCCTGTAATAGAGCACA
>JAFAMZ010000438.1 GCA_019232935.1 Silvibacterium sp. | reverse complement strand
CCGTACGATACGCATCCGGAGAAGGGGCCCTCAAACTTCGACGTGACGCATGCCTTCACGATCAGCGCGGCACAGGACCTGCCCGTGGACAGCATTGGCTTCTTCGATGGCGTAAGCCGGAAGATCACCGCAGGCTGGGAGATGCTCGTGATCTCCACCATTACCAGCGGCTCTCCGTTTACCGTTTATTCAGGAGTGCAGCAGACCGGCGCGGGATCAAACGGCGTCGATCGCCCGGACCAGATCGGCAAGCCCGAGCTGTCGACCGCGAGGCAGAGGCGCGAAGATTACTTCGGCCGCGGCCCGGCCAATGACTCTTTTTTCTATATCCCCGTGAATATTCCGGGCGGGACCGGCCCCAACAGCGGACGTTTTGGCACGCTGGGACGGAACACCTTTCGCGGGCCCGCTTTCTACGATTATGACTTTGCTTTCATCAAGGACACGCCATTCGGGCAGCGCAAAAGTGGTATCGAGCTCTTCGACCTGCAGTTCCGCACGGAGTTCTTTAATCTCTTCAACATCGTGAACATGGGGCTGCCGGCCAACACCATCAAAGGCTCCGGCTTCGGAATCATCAGCAAAACCGCCGGAAACTCCCGCCAGATACAGTTTTCCTTAAAGCTGATTTATTAAGCGGCTCCGCTCGCAGCTAGAAATGCGTCTGAACCACATCGACGACGTTGTAACCCCGCGTCGACAATGGGCAGGCACCGCCACCTGTCGAACGTAAGGCCGGAATAGCTGATGTCGAAGGCAATCATGTCGTCGGCGCGAATGTCGAGGAGACGTATATCTTTGTGTCTGTATGCCTGGGTGCGATGTGCTGATTCGCGGAGCCCTGGTCGCGGATGGTGGCGGCACTGAGCCGTTCGCTGCCAATGTCGCCGTCGGCGGCGATCGGATCGTTGCGGTAGGGTCGAAACTCGATTGCGATGCCACGGAGGTCATTGATGCCACCGGGCTCGTGCTCGCGCCGGGTTTCATCGACGTACACACGCATGACGACACGTATGTGATCCGCGCGCCGGAAATGCTGCCCAAGCTGTCGCAGGGAGTGACGACCGTGATCGTGGGCAATTGCGGAATCAGCGCAGCTCCCGTGCGTCTTAAAACCGATCCTTCCGATCCGATGAATCTGCTCGGCGATGCGGAGGTGTTCCGCTATCCGACATTTTCAGCGTATGTGGAAGCGGTCCAGACTGCGCGTCCGGCGGTGAATGTTGCCGCGCTGGTGGGCCATACGGCGCTGCGCAACAACCACATGGACCGGCTGGACCGGGCGGCAACGTCGAGCGAGATCGAAGCTATGCGCTGCGACCTGCGTGAGGCGCTCCAATGCGGCGCCTTGGGACTGAGCACCGGCCTGGCATATCTCTCGGCAAACGCAGCGACCACCGAGGAGATTCTGGCGCTGGCCGAGCCATTGGCTGAGGCGGGCGCTTTGTACACGACACACCTGCGTAGCGAAGGCGCGGCGATTCTCGATGCCATGGACGAGGCGTTTCGTATCGGGCGTGAATGTGCGGTGCCCGTAATCATCTCGCACCTGAAATGCGCAGGCGTGCACAACTGGGGCCGAAGCGGTGAGGTGCTGGAAGCGCTGGATCTGGCGCGGGCCACCCAGGCGGTCAGCTGCGACTGCTATCCCTATGCGGCCGGATCGAGCACGCTCGACCTCCGGCAGGTCGACGAGCGCGTCGAGATCACGATCACATGGTCGCAACCGTACCCTGAGACCGGAGGAAAGGCGCTGGCAGAAGTCGCACGGGAATGGAGAGTCGATCAGGTCGAAGCCGCACGAAGACTTCAGCCGGCCGGGGCCATTTACCACAGTATTTCCGGAGATGACATGCGGCGGATCCTTCGTCATCCGGCGACCATGATCGGTTCCGACGGGCTGCCGAACGATCCCCGACCGCACCCTCGACTATGGGGAACATTTCCCCGCGTGCTGGGGCGCTACGTTCGCGATGAGTCGTTGCTCCCGCTCTCCGAGGCTGTTCACAAAATGACAGGACTACCGGCGGCCCGCTTCGGCCTGGGCGAGCGCGGGCTGATCCGGGAAGGCTGTTTCGCCGACCTGGTGTTATTCGATCCGAAAAGCGTTCGCGACATCGCAACCTATGACGATCCGGTGCAACCATCCGAAGGGATCGTCCGGGTCTGGATCAACGGCGTGCTCTCCTATGGGAACGGCGTGCCTTCGGAATGCAGAGCCGGGCGGTTTGTCAAAAGATCAGCCACTGTTACGAATCAGGAGCCAGTCGCTCTTCGATGATCGATCCTCACGGTGCGTTCCTCCTCATCGCCGCGCTCTGCGCGGTTGTCACGCTAGTCGTGTTGATCGCGGCCGTCAAGCTCAATCCGTTCATCGTGCTCTTTCTCACGTCGCTCGCGCTGGCAATCGTCGTAGGAATGCCGCTCGCCGCGATCGTCAAATCGTTTGAAACCGGGCTCGGCAACACCCTAGGACACATCGCCATTGTGGTCGCGCTCGGCACAATGCTTGGCAAGATAATGGCCGAATCGGGCGGAGCCAATCGCATCGCCTACACCCTCATCCGGCTGTTCGGCGAGAAGCGCGTGCACTGGGCCATGGCGGCGATCGGCTTTCTGATCGGCCTGCCGGTTTTCTTTGAAGTGGGATTCGTGCTGCTGATTCCGATCGCCTATTCGGTGGCGCGGCGGACAGGCAAGTCGCTGGTTTTTGTCGGATTGCCGATGGTGGCCGGGCTTTCAGTCGTGCATGGGCTCATGCCGCCGCATCCTGCGGCGATGCTGGCGGTAACGGCTTTCCATGCCGATATCGGACGAACGATTTTCTATGCTCTGCTGGTCGGAATCCCGACGGCGGCAGTAGCCGGGCCCCTGTATGCAAAGTTCATTGCGCCGCGAATCAGGCTTTCGCCGGACAATCCCATGGCGGCGCAGTTCGTCGACCATGGCGAAGAGGCCAGCCTGCCCGGATTCTGGACGACCGTGGGTACGATTCTGCTGCCGGTATTGATGATGCTGATCGGGAGCAGCGCCAATCTCGTTTCAGCCCCGGATACGAAGCTCAACAATGGGCTTCGCCTGCTGGGGAATCCTGATATCGCGCTGCTGGTCGGAGCGGTCGTTGCCTTCATTACGCTGGGGCAGATGCGAGGTTTCACGCGCGAGACGATTCTCAGATTCAGCAACGAGTCCCTTGCGCCGACAGCAACCATCACGCTGCTGGTCGGCGCCGGAGGCGGGTTCGGACGCATTCTGCAGGACAGCGGGGTATCGCAGGCCATTATCACCCTGGCCCTGCATACACACCTTTCCCTGCTCCTCATGGCCTGGGTGGTGGCGGCCCTGATCCGGCTGGCTACGGGCTCGTCCACGGTGGCGATGAGCACCGCGGCAGGCATTGTCGCGCCCGTCGCGCTGCACACACCCGGCGTCCGTCCGGAGTTGCTGGCATTGGCTACGGGTGCCGGGTCGCTGATCTTTTCACATGTGAACGATGGCGGATTCTGGCTGGTGAAGGAGTATTTCAACATGAGCGTTCCCGAGACCATGAAAACGTGGTCGGTGTGCGAGACCATCATTGCCATTGCGGGGCTGGCCCTGGTGCTTGCCTTGTCAGCGGTGGTCTGACTGGAATCTCCGACAAGGTTTCGCGCGTCCGCCGGAAACTTCGGGTATTTGACTGCGGCATGTAGGATGGAGAGCGATTGAGGACACGTCCGAATGGATGACAAAAGGGAAATAACCATAGATACGAAAGCATCGCTGCTGGGGCGGGTGAGCCGCAGATCGTTCCTATCGCACCTCGGCGTAGCGGGAGTAATTGCCACGGCGCGGCCACTGTCCGGAGCCGAGACTCCAACAGCCGTGGAAACCCAGGAAACTCCTGCACCGCAGGTTGCCGGCGCAGTTCCTGTCACCCTGCGTGTGAACGGCAAGGCGCTGAACCTGCAGCTCGATCCCCGCACGACGCTGCTCGATTGCCTGCGCGAGCACCTGCAGCTCACCGGCACCAAGAAGGGCTGCGATCACGGCCAGTGCGGGGCGTGTACGGTACACGTGAACGGGAGGCGTGTGAACTCGTGCCTGAGCCTCGCTGTGATGCATGAGGGCGACGAGATCACCACCATCGAAGGGATCGGCCAGCCGGGAAATCTGCATCCCATGCAGGCGGCGTTCGTCGAGCACGACGGCT
>JAFAMZ010000394.1 GCA_019232935.1 Silvibacterium sp. | reverse complement strand
TCACATTGTTGTTTTCAAAGATCGCCGCGTCGGCCAGCGTCCTGGAGTTGGCTTTCCAGTTCAGGTATTGCTTGTAATTATCGGGAAATGGAACATTGTTGAATTCGCGCGCTGTTACCCGCAGCACCACCAGCCGGTCCGGCTCCGGGAAGGCGAACGGCTTCAGCAGTACCGAATCGACCACGCTGAAGACCGAGGTCACCGCGCCAATCCCCAGCGCCAGCGTCAGAATCGCCGTCAGCGCAAATCCCGGAGACCGCCGCAACTGCCGCAGCGCGAACTTCGCGTCGGAGACAAAGGATTCGATCCGCGGCCACTGCCACGCCTCACGTCCCTGCTCCTCGATTCGCGTCGCATTTCCGAAGGCCCTCCGCGCGGCGTGCACGGCCTCTTCGCGGCTCATGCCCTCGCGCATGAACTGCTCAGTCTTTTCGTCCAGGTGCGCGCGCATCTCCTCCGCAAGATCGCCGTAAAGGTTGTCGCGATGAAAGAAGCGATGAAACCACGTCATAGTTTCTACTCCGAACGAAGGGCCTGCATGGGATCGACGCCGGCAGCGCGGTGTGCGGGCAACCATGCTGCCGCCATAACGACAGCGAAGAGAATAGTTGGAATCAAGCAGAAAATGACCGGATCGTATTGACTGGTGTGATAGAGGCTCGCCAACAAGAGCCTTGAGCCCAAGACAGACAGGATCAGTCCGACAGCGACTCCGGCCATGGCGATGGTCGAGGTTTTCCTCAGCACCAGCTTTGCAATGCCGAGACGATTAGCGCCCAATGCCATGCGAACCCCGAACTCGCGATTGCGTTGAGCAACGAGGTAAGAGATGACTCCAAAGATGCCAACAACAGCCAGCAGCAACGCACTGGCGGCGAAACTTCCCAGCAAAACAATGGTGAAACGGCGCTGCGCGAGAGAGTCCGAAACCAGAGAGCGCAGAGTTGTAGCGTCGTAAACCGGAAGTTCCTTATCCAGTGACCAGATCTGGCTCCGGATCTCAGGCAGGAGAGACGCGCTCGAGAGTTCAGGCCCCGTGGACATGCCGCGCAGGATGAACGTGGTTCTCCCGCTGGCTCCGCTCTCGACCTGGAAGATGCTGTTGTAGATCATCGGCGGAGGGTCGGCATCGAGCGCCGAGATATGCACATCGGCTGCGACGCCAATGATGGTGAAGAGGGCGCGATCTCCCCACTGGAACCGCTGGCCAATCGGGTTCTGCCCGGGATAGAACTGATGGGCAAGCGTTTGGCTGACGATGGCTACAGGCGGGGCATCGCGCTGGTCCTGAGCGGTAAAATCGCGGCCCTTCAGAAGCGGTATTCCCATGGCGCGAAAATATCCGGGGCTGACAAGCGAGTTCTCGGCCCAATGAAAATCCGATGGATTTGAGCGTTCCAGGCGAAAACCGATCTGGCGCGTGTCGCTGAGAGGCAGATGGCTGGCTTCAGCAACGGCGGCGATGCCGGGCAGGCTGGAAAGTCTGTCGAGCAATTCTTTCTGTGCGGATTCGCGCTGGCTCGGATCGCGGTACCGATTGTGATCGAAGACGGTGCGAACAATGAACGCATTCTCCGGGTTGAAGCCGAAGGGTAAATTCAGAAGGCGCGAGAAGCTGCGCAGCAGGAGTCCTCCCGTGACAAGGAGTACAAGGGCAAGCCCGATCTCTGCTGCCGCAACAGAGTCCTGCAGGCGTTGGCTGTGGTGACCAGATCCCGCCTGTGCCGAGACTCTCAGCAACGGCTGCGGTCGCACATGCGCCAGGCGCCAGGCCGGCACGAATCCGAACATAATGACCGTGATCAACGAAAGCGAAAACGTGAAAAGCAGCGCAACAGGGTGCAAACTCACATCCTGAAGGCGGGGGAGACTCGCAGGTCCGAAGCGCTTGACGCTGACAATGATGACGGTGGCGAGAAGCAGGCCCACCGAGGCTCCGGCGAAGGAAAGCGCCGTGTTTTCGACCAGGCATTGACGCATCAGCCGCAGACGGCTTGCTCCAATCGCCGCGCGGAGAGCCATCTCCGGACCACGCACGCTCGCTTGTGCCAGAAGAAGATTTGCGACGTTGGCGCACGCGATCAGCAGTACGCAGCCTACTGCGGCGCTAAGCAGAATGAGCAGTGGCCGGGCCTTCTCGACCGCATGCGCGGCGAAAGGGTGAACCTGTGGCGCCACGCGCATGTTGCCCTCATATCCATATTGGTGCATAAAGCGGCTGGCAATCTGATCGGCGTCATTTTGGGCCTGCTGGACGGTTGTTCCCTTCTTCAACCGCCCGATCAGGCCAACGCCAAACTCCATGGTGCGATTGGCTGGATCTAGAAGGTTGGGCGCGAAAGCCATCGGAAGCCACAAGGCGGCTCGCTCAGACGGCGGTGCCGCATCGAGTGGAAAGCGGAATGACGGGGGCATGACTCCGATGACCGTGTAGGGCTTCTCGTCAAGCCGGATGGTGCTGCCAAGTATGCCCGGGCTGGAGGCGAACTCGGTTTGCCACAGCGGGTGCGAGAGAAGGACCACGCGGTCAGCCCCATTACGGTCCTCTTCAGGCGTGAAGTTGCGGCCAAGTTCGGGTGTCACTCCGAGAAGCGGCAGCGCCGAGGCAGAAAATCGGACTGCGTTCACGCGCAGAGGCCGGCCGGCTCCGGTGAGATTGAATCCATCGGCCTCGAATGCGGCCACCGCAGAAAAGACTCGATTCTGCCGCTGATAATCGAGATATTCCTGCGCAGAGACTCCTACTTCATCACCGCCCAGGTAAGGCAGCTTTTCGGAGACGAGGACCAGGCGATCCGGGTCGTCGTAAGGCAGAGGATGAAGAAGGACAGCACTGACCAGGCTGAAGATTCCGGTGTTCGCGCCAATCCCCAAAGCCAGCGTCAGCACAGCAGTCACAGTGAATCCCGGCGATTTTCGCAATTGCCGGAGACCGTATTTCAGATCTGCCCAGATCGACTCGATCCGCGGCCACTGCCAGGTCTCCCGGCCCTGCTCCTCGATTCGCGTCGCATTTCCGAAGGCCCGCCGCGCGGCGTGCACGGCCTCTTCGCGGCTCATGCCTTCGCGCATAAACTGCTCGGCCTTCTCTTCGAGGTGAGCGCGCATTTCTTCCGCAAGATCGCTGTAGAGATCGTTGCGGCGAAACAGACGCGCAAACCAGCTCATTTTCGACCTCTCAGGAAAGAGCCTTGCCGGCATTGAGCACAAGGGCGATGCCCTCGAACATGCGCTCGAAGCTCGACCGCTCGCGTTCCAGATGCTTCATTCCAGCCGCTGTAATCTGATAAGTCCTCACGCGGCGGTTCGTCGCCGAGACGCCCCACTCGGCCTTCACCAGCTTTGCCTTCAACAGCCGCTGGAGCGCGGGATAAAGCGAGCCTTCCTCGACCTGCAGCAGGTTGTTCGATCGCTGCTGAATGTGCTGGACCAGCGCGTATCCATGCGCGGGTTGCCGGCGGAGCGACTCGAGAATCATCATCTCAAGCGCGCCGGGAAAAAGATCGCGGGGTTCCCGTTTACCTAGTCTCATA
>JAFAMZ010000350.1 GCA_019232935.1 Silvibacterium sp. | reverse complement strand
GTTTCGGGTCAAGGGTGGCAAACATGCGTGCCGATTCTATGACTCCGGCATCGGTCAGGGCATTGAAAAGCGTGCTTTTGCCGGCATTGGTGTAGCCGACGAGAGCGACGGCGGGAACGGGGACCGATTCCCTTCTCTGGCGCTGCTGGGTACGGATACGGCGCACGCCTTCGATCTCCTGCTTGAGGTGCTGCAAGCGGCGCTGGATGCGGCGGCGGTCGGTCTCAAGCTGGGTTTCGCCGGGGCCACGGGTACCGATTCCGCCGCCCAGCTGAGACATGGACGCACCGCGGCCGGTGAGACGCGGCAGCATGTACTCGAGCTGGGCCAGCTCGACCTGGAGTTGTCCCTCTCGGGTACGGGCATGGCGGGCAAAGATGTCCAGAATAAGCTGGGTTCGGTCCACGACGCGGCACGGAAGCGCATTGTCGAGGTTGCGGAGCTGGGTTGGGGTGAGGTCGTGGTCGAAGAGGACCACATCGGCATGTGCGGAGGCGGCGATTCCGGCCAGTTCCTGGACCTTACCGCTGCCTATGAGGGTAGCGGGGTCGGCCGTCGGCCTTCGCTGGACGACTTCCCCGGCGATGTGGGCTCCGGCGGAGGTGACCAGCTCGCGAAATTCATCGAGGGATGCCCCGAGATCGAACGGGGGGTAGTCAGACGCGGCATTTTCCGAACCGTCCTCCAGGAGATAGGCTCCGGCAAGGGCTGCGTCACGGGCAAGAGCGGCAGATCGGGTGAGCAGCCGACGCTGCGCCGCGAATTCGACGGCAACCAGCAAGGCGCGTTCGGAGACGGACTGGCGAGCCGTGTTCAATGCGATGAAAGGTCAGTTCAAGCAAGAACGCAGGCGCGCACCGGCCTCATGCAGCCGGGATGCGGCACGAGCCTGCACTTCGTGGTACGCCGATACAGCCTCAGGACCCGGTCTCCTGAGTGGCAGCGGCAGGCGTAGAGGCAGCCGAAGCATGCGAGGAAGCCGCGGTACCCGCACTCGCGGGCCGATGGTCGGCATGGAGCACGGAGCGGCTGCTGACGACAGTGGAGATAGCGTGCTTGAAGATCAATTGCTCCTGGCTGTTGTTCTCAAGGAGCACGGAGTATTTATCGAATGACCGGATCTTGCCGGTCAATTTGACTCCGCTGACCAGGTAAATGGTGATCGGAGTCTTATCTTTGCGAACGGTATTCAGGAAGGTATCCTGAATGTTCTGTGCCGGCTTGTTGTCCATTGCCGATCTCCTTCTGCAGCCAATTTTCAGGTTTTAACAAATAAAGTGAAATGCAATTCAGCATCGGCATGTAACCACTGCCGCCGGATGCCGCGATGCGAATACCATCACCATACGGGGTCGAAGCTGAATTAGGCAACAGCTTTGGCCGATTTTGCGATCCAGCCGCTCCCCCTGCAAAACCTGCGTGTGTTGTATACGAATACAGGCGGCAGACATCTCGGTTTGTGAGATGCTTTTCCGGGCGGGGGAGCCTAATGGCGCTTCCGGTGGTGCGCTTCGGGCTTATGCTTGTTCTTTTCCTTCTCCGGTGTAGCCGTTTTCGCGGACGCCGGCGGGGGGGCGGCGGAGGGCGGCTCAACCTTTTTCACCAGTACGCCTTCCATGCGATAGGTCTCAGTCTCAAGATTGGCCGGATGGGCGGAGCCGCTCTGGGGGTCAATGGCGACATCCTCTCCAGTCGAGACACGGTAGGAAAAGACCGGCTCGCTCTGCTTGTTGAAGACTTTTGAGCTAATGGTGACAGGGAGATAGCCCTGCAGGTTGCGCTGACGGAAGGCAGTTTCGTAGCGGTGCCGTTTGGTGTTCCAAGTGAAGACGCGAACCTGGTCGAAATCCCAGGGGAGGCCTTCCTTCCAGGAGTTCATCAGGGCTAGATATTCAGGGGCCTTGCCATTGGGAAAGCTGGATTCGGAGTCGTCCACGGTACGCAGGATATATGCTCCGACATATTTCTGTCCCTCGGCCAAGCCTGAGATCTCATTGGGGATGTCGACGTCCAGCATGTGAGCCCAGACCCATCCGGCGCGGCCCTCTGTGTCGCGGACGAGGTACCAGTCCTGCAGGACGGGAGCGGGCGGAGGCGCGGCGGCGGTGGAATCGGCCGGCTTCGGTGGAGTCTTTTGGGCACCGTCGGCGGTGTGTTTGACCTTAGGCTTAGGAGCCGCAACAGCCTGCGGTGGACCGGGCTTCGGGACCGAGGCGCGTGCGAGAACCTGAAATCTGGTGTTCTCCGGCAGCAGGTAATAGTGCTCGGTCTGACGGCCGGGGGTGAGGTGGAGGTAGGCGTCGTCGCGCAGCACTGCGGAGACGATGATCGGGTCATGCTCATGCTGCGTAGCGAGGACCTTAAATTTTTCGAAGGTGTCCTGATCGATGACGGCGCGCTCGTCAAGCCACCCGATCTCGCCTTTGTCGGTCTTTACCTTCACGAAGCGGCGGGCGCGGGCGAGGACGAGAAGCTTTTGTCCATTGGAGACCTGGGCGACGCGATTGGAGACGGCGGCGAGGCGATCACGAAGATAGGTTCCCTTTGCCGAGACATAGACATATTCGGGAGGAGGCCTGGTGGAGAAGCGTCCGCAGCCGGAGAGGGCGGCCAAAAGCAACAAGAGGCATGAGAGCCGGGAAAGGATTTTGGTGGGAGAAGACGCCATCATGCGTGCGGGGAACGACGGCAGCGGGACAGGTTCAGGCCGCTTTCCATCTAGAGAATAGCATCGGCGGATACCCGGCGAATTCTGAGATTGAGCACGACGAACCTGATTCAGAACTGTTGATGACTGTTCATTTCGCATGATCTGGAACAAGCGTGGACTAAGATGGTTTCGCCACAGTCACTTCAGGTCGAGGGGGAAGGAAGATTCCATGGCGACGGATTTAGTTGGCAGGCAAAGGGGCACGGGATGGCCAATGTTCTGGGCCGTGCTGCTGATTCTGGCGGGATTAGTGATGATCGTGCTGCCGTTCGAAGCGGGCATTGGCATCGCGATATGGATTTCCGCGCTGATCATCGCGGCGGGCGTGTTTCACCTGATCTTTGCGGTTGCAGGGGGAAGCTTCGGAGGTTATCTGTGGCGGACCCTGATCGGCATCCTCTACATGGTTTGCGGCATATACCTCGTGATGCATCCTGCGCTGGCGCTGGCAACATTCACCATCGTGCTCGGCGTGGTGTTCCTGATAGAAGGAGTGCTTCAGATCATTGCCTATTTCGGTATCAGGGCGCTGCCTGGCTCGGGGTGGATGCTGTTTGACGGGATTGTGACGGTCCTGCTGGCGATCCTGATTCTGGCGCACTGGCCGTCGAGCGCTGTCTGGGCCATAGCAACCTTGGTGGGCATTAATCTGCTGATCAGCGGCACGACGCGCCTGGGATATCTGATGGCGCATCGACGCGCGGCGGCCGCCGCTACTCCATTGCCTTGAACGAGGCTAGTGGGCAGGGGCGATTGCGATTGCGTTCGTGGGATCGGTGCCGGTGGCTGCGCTCTTATAGGGCTCCAGGGCTCCGGGCACTGAGGTGAGAATGGTGTAGGTCTGGAGGTCGGGCGTGCCTCCGGCGTTGACGACGCAAATATAGGTATGGGTGTTGTCTTCTGCAATGGCGACGGGATTGGTTCCGGCTGCAAAAGGCGATCCGCTGATCTGAGTGAGCGCCCCGGAAGAAGATACGAGGAAAGCACTGACGGTATTCGAGGAGCGATTGGCGACGTAGAGGTAGCTGCCGGTGGAATCGATGAGGATGCCGTAAGGTCCAGTGCCGGTACCGTAGGGCGAACCACTGATTTCCGTGAGAGCGCCGGTTGAGGAATTGATAGAGAGAACGCGAATGCCATTGCTGCCGGTTTCGGCGGCGTAGAGATAGGTGCCGGCCGAGTTGACTGCAAGTCCGCGAATAGCATTGGTGGATTGGCGCGGCTTCAGCACCTGAAAGTTGTTGGTCAGCACACCGGTGGTTGAGTTGAATCCGAGAATACAGATGCCCACAGTCCCGAGCGAAACGTAGAGATAATTGTCGGCCGGAGTAAAGGCCATGTGAGTGGGGCTCTGGCCCGGGTTGGTGCCGGTTACCAGCGGGACACTTCCGGAAGCGCTTACGGTGCCATCGGTATTGATAGAGAAAACATAGGCCGTGGGCGTGGCGTCGACCACGACGAGCCATTTGCCTGAGGTGTCCACGGCCAGGGCGCTCGGGCTGATTTGGGTGATTACGGCGCTTCCGTTGTTGAGAAGGCTAAGGACACCTCCACTGCCGATCGAGTATCCGAAGACTGCGCCCCCGCCCCCGCTGGCTACGTACATATAGCTGTTTGAGGGGGTGATGGCCAAAGCATTGGGCGTGACGCCGAGCGAATAGGGTGATCCGGAAATGGTGTTGATAGCGCTGCTGGAAATTGTGAACCCGGCGATGTTGTTGGTGTTGACGTTAGCGACGTAGACGTAATTCGCGCCGGTGTTGTTGCAGTTGGTGGTGCAGTGGATATCGGGAAAAAACTTTCCGCAGCTCGTCAGGGCTAGGAGAAGAGCTGACAGCAGGATTCGGGGGACGGCTTTCCGGATTTGCATTTGCGTCTTCAGTTCGAGTGGCCGCTCTTTCTATGGAGGAGCAAGGTTCTTGATATCAGCATAGCGGGATTGTCGTGCCGCCAACAGCCTGCCGAGATAAGGACGCAGAACGGGGCCGATCTGCTCAGACGAGACAAAGGATTGCTACAGGGCCGGATGCGGGGAAAATTCCAGAGACTTCATGAACACGGATTGAATGTCGCTCACCAGCTCTCCTTGAGCTTCGGATGCGTCGCGAACTTTCTGCCACTCCGGATCGGCCTCGAAGGCCTTCCAACTGACCTCGGCAGCGGCGCGACTGGCATGCGCGAGGATGTAGACAAGACTCGGCTGTTTGCCGATGGGATCGATGACAGTCCAATAGGCGATGTTCCTCATGCCGTGCCGTTCAAAGAGGCTCAGGCTGTGAAAGCGGAAGCGGTCGAGCACAGCATTTAGCTTGCCGGGGTAGACCGAGTACATACGGAGTTCGTAGACCGCATCGCCTGCCGGTTGAGCAGTCGAGGCGGCTCCAAGCAGGGCTAAAGCGGGGATGGATTGGAGAACGGAGCGGCGGTCCATAGGAATGCGGGCTAGTTGGGCTGCTCCGGCTTCGGCTTCTTCTTTTTGGGTTTGAAGCGGTCGTCGATGGGCTGCCGTCCGCGGAATCCGTCTTCGACGGTATGCCAGAAGTCGATGCGGGTCTCCCCGAGTTTCCAGCAGAGCAACACGATTTCGCCGTCGATCTCACAGGGAAAGTCGAGGAGGCCGGTATCGAGGTCCTTAACCTGGACGCCGATGGCATCGATCTCGGCGACGGAGTCTTTTGCGGCCTGGATGTGGGATTCAAGGGTAGCGCGCTGGCGGCGGACGCGGGAGATATCTACCATGAGCCCGCCGGAGAGGAATATTTTGCGGGCCAGTTCCTGCATGCGGCCTTCGATAGACTCGGCGGCCTGCTTTCCTTCGATGGCGCGCTTGAGCAGCGCTTCGAGCACGGGCAGGAGCGCCGTTGCTTCATCGAGGGTAAAGGTTTTGATCTCGTCGTCCATGAGGGAATTTGCTTGTTTTCTTAAGCCCTTATTTCCAGCATTCGGTCCAGAGCGACCCGAGCCCAGTGTTTCACATCGTCGCGCACGCGAATGCGATTGACTACGCGGCCCTCGACCAGATTCTCCAGCGCCCAGCAGAGATGTTGAGGGCTGATGCGATACATGGTAGTGCAAAGGCAGCCTGTGTCGTCGAGCGTGATGATCCTTTTCCCTTTTGGCGCAAATTGCCTTGCCAGCCGGTTGACGAGGTGGATTTCGGTTCCGATGGCGAACATGGAGCCTTCGGGAGCGTCGCTGACCAGCTTGATAATGCGCTCGGTCGAGCCCATGGCATCGGCCTTCTGACAGACTTCCCAGCGGCATTCGGGATGCACGACGACCTGGATGCCGGGGTATTTGGCGCGCACCGTGTCGACATGTTGCGGGAGAAAGCGCTGATGCACGGAGCAGTGACCCTTCCAAAGGATGACTTTTGCGGCACGCAGGCGTTCGGGGGTAATGCCTCCATTGATCTGCCAGGGGTCGAAGACGACCATTTCGTCGAGCGGAATTCCCATGGCAAAGGCGGTGTTGCGGCCAAGGTGCTGGTCGGGGAGGAAGAGAATCTTTTCAGCGCGCGCGAATGCCCATTCGAAGGCCTTGCGGGCGTTCGAGGAAGTGCAGACAAGGCCGCCACGCTCTCCGCAAAAAGCCTTGATGGCCGCGGTGGAGTTCATGTAGGTGAGTGGGAGGATATGCTCAGGCGTGAGGCCTGCGGCGAGCAGGGTATCCCAGCAGTCTTCTACCTGTCCGATCTCCGCCATGTCGGCCATGGAGCAGCCTGCGTTGAGGTCGGGAAGAATGACCTGCTGGCCGGTTCCGGGAGGATCGTCCGGACGGCCGAGGATGTCGGCGCTCTCGGCCATGAAGTGAACGCCGCAGAAGACGAGATACGTGGCTTCAGTCTCGGCAGCGATCTTCGAGAGCTTGTATGAGTCTCCGGTGTAGTCGGCGAAACGAATGACTTCGTCGCGCTGATAGTGATGGCCGAGCAGGACGGTGCTGCTGCCCAGCTGTTCGCGGGCGGCGGCAATGCGCGCGTCCATGCTGTTGTCGGGCAAGGCAAGGTAGTTGTCTAACGAGCAACCGACCTGTTCTTCAAAAGGGACAGCAACTGCGACTTCTTCTTCGAGCACACTCATGATTTCGTTCCGCCTTCAGTCCACTCTCAACCCGGGAGCTGCGATGGACGGGGATGTTGAAAGCATCTCGGTTGCAGTCGGTTCGCTGCGGCATGACGCCCAACCGACGGGGATGTTGCAACCCTGCTATATCGATGCGCCCGGGAGGACCCGCGTCGCAAAAACGAGGGGCGGTAAGGGCGTGTCAATACAATCAGTTTAATACATCTGTAACCGGCAGGAGAGTGAAGTGGCCGAGCGTTGGCGGGATGGAAAACACCGCAACCGCAAACGCGTGCCGGCGTTTGTGAGGGGAATGCCTGCGCGGGTATCATGAGGGCTGATGCACTTCGGCGATTCCATCTTCGTCTTCGTCCTGGCCCTGATTCTTTTCGGGCCGAAGAAGCTGCCGGAGATCGGACGACAGATCGGCAAGCTGCTGGCGGAGTTCCGGCGCGCCTCGAACGAGTTCAAGATGCAGATTGACGAGGAGTTGCGCGCCATGGAGCAGCAGGAGCGCCAGAAGAAGCTGGAAGAAGCAGCGGCGCAGACGGCGCTGCCTGCGCCGGAACCGTCTCCAGACCCCTCGATTCTTCCGCCGCCGGAACCAAAACTGTCGGTCTCAGCTCCAAGTACGGGAGAAACGGTGAGCACGAATGCTCCTTACGCTCCCGTGACGCCGCCTGAGCTTCCCGAATCCGAACTACCCGAATCTTTCGACGCGAGCGCCACATCGACTTCGGAGGTACATCTCAACGGACGTGCCGCCGGTCAGGGAGGCGCAGCCGCTGCCGTTCCGATGAATGGCGCCGAGCCCTCAGTCGAGCACACCCCCGTTCATCATGGTTGACCTCCTCGACCGGGCACGAAGTTCGGTGACGCAACGGGCGGAACTGCCGGGCATGAGCCTGCTCGAGCATCTGGAAGAGCTGCGGCGTCGCCTGATCCATTCAGTGCTTTACCTCATCGCCGGGTTCGTGGTGGCGTGGACGTTTCACGAACGGATTTACGCGCTGATGCAGGCGCCGATCACGTTCGCGCTCAAGAAGCATGGGCTGGACCCGAAGCTGATCATTCACAACCCGATCGACGGGTTCAATATGTACCTGAAGATCAGCTTCATGGGGGGCTGCATTATCGCCGCGCCGTTTGTGCTGTATCAGGTGTGGCTGTTCATTTCGCCGGGGCTTTATCAGAACGAGAAACGATACGTCGTGCCGTTCATGTCGGCCACCATCGGGCTTTTTCTGGCCGGGGCGTATTTCGGGTATCGCTGGGTGTTTCCGGGCTCGCTGGATTTTCTCTTTACTTTCAGCCGTGAGTTCCGGCCGCTGATCGAGGTCAATGAATATACGGACCTGTTTCTCACGGTCATACTCGGGCTGGGTATTACGTTTGAGCTGCCGATCCTTGTGCTGTTCCTTTCGCTCTTCGGAATTGTGAGCCCCAAATTTCTCTGGAAGAACATTCGCTACGCGATTCTGATCATCTTCATCATCGCGGCGATCATCACCCCGACGCCCGATGTGCTGACGATGTGCGTGTTTGCGACTCCGATGCTCTGCCTTTACCTGCTGAGCATCGGGGTTTCGTATCTGGTGCATCCGGCAACGCGCAGAAAGCGGCAGGAGGCCGAGGGGAACTGATTGCGGCGAATTCTGCTTCTTCTCCTGTCCGGGCTGATAACTTTATCAGGAGTCCCAGCCGAAGCTCAGGGTGAGTTCAACGGGGCGCGCGCGCTGGCCTATACGCGCGAATTCGTGTCCATCGGGCCGCGCTGGATCGGCAGCCCAGGACATGCGAAGGCAGAGGCGTTTCTGCGAAGGCAGTTCGAGCACGACAGACTCGAGGAAGATACCTTCACGGCAAACACGCCTGAGGGGCCGATGCCGATGCGCAACTTCATCGTGCGCTTTCCGGGCAAGAAGGATGGCGTGATCGTGGTCGGGACGCATTACGAGACGAACTATCCGCTGCGTGACATCAATTTTGTGGGCGCGAATGATGGTGGTTCTACCACAGGGCTGCTAGTCGAACTGGCGAATCACCTGCGCGGGCGCACGCTGGAGGGCTACAGCGTGTGGCTGGTGTTCTTCGATGGCGAGGAGGCGATCCAGCAGTGGTCGCACTCGGATTCTCTGTATGGCAGCAGGCATTTGGCCGCGAAATGGCAGAATGACGGCACTCTTCGGCGCATGAAGGCGTTTCTGCTCGCCGATATGCTGGGGGACAGGAATCTGGATGTGGAGCGGGACCTGAACTCCACGCCCTCGGTTGAAGATGTGGTGAAGAAGGCGGCAGCGCGGCTGGGGTATCAGTCTTATTTTTTCGCGAAAGAGGACCGGGTGGAGGACGACCATCTTCCTTTCGTGCAGCGCGGCGTACCTTCGGCCGATGTGATCGATCTGGACTATGGACCACAGAACTCCTGGCATCACACCGCGCAGGACACGATAGACAAGCTGAGCGCGAAGAGCCTGACCATCGCCGGGAACGTATTTCTTGAAACAATCAAGTTGTTGAATGAACATTAGCCAATGATTGCGGGCGCATCGATTGGCTTCTGGATTGCGTTTCACGCGATTGTCGCAGTGCTGCTGTGTGTTGATCTGGCGTTGCTGCAGCGCGGTAAGACGGTATCGATAAAAGCGGCGTGGAGCTGGACGGGAGTGCTCGCGGCACTCGCGTTCTGTTTCGCTCTGCTTCTGTCGCAGACGCAGGGCAAACAGCCGGCGCTCGAGTTTCTCTCCGGCTATCTCGTCGAAGGGTCAATGAGCGTCGACAACCTGTTCGTTTTCCTGATCATGTTTCGGTCGCTGAAGCTGGACTTCGACCAGCAAAGGAGAGTGCTGCTTTGGGGCGTGCTCGGCGCGGTCCTGATGCGGGCGATTTTCATTTTTGTCGGAGCCGAGCTGCTGAGGCGCTTCGAGTGGCTGGAGTTTATCTTCGGGGCGTTTCTGCTGGTTACTGCGATGCGGCTATTGCGTCATAAGAGCGCCCAGTCGGGACCGTCGAGACCGGTTCGATGGCTGCAGGAGCGATGCCTGGGCAACCTGTCGCACACGCGGCTGGCGCTCTCGCCGCTGCTGCTGATCGTTCTGGCGGTGGAAGTGACGGACCTGGTGTTTGCGCTGGATTCGATTCCGGCGGTGCTTGCGATCACGAGGGACATCTTCGTGGTCTACACGTCGAATATCTTCGCGATTCTTGGGTTGAGGTCGCTGTTCTTTGCGTTGTCGAGCGCGCTGGACAAGCTGCGGCTGCTGCACTATGGACTGGCAATCATTCTGGCTTTCGTGGGAATCAAGATGTTGATCGGGCGGTGGATTGGGATTCCGGTGACCTGGTCCCTCGCATTTATCGTGGGCGTGCTGACGATTTTCACGGTGGCCAGCCGGCTTACCGAGCCAAAACAGATTCCCTCATCGGCTCAAAAGTGATGCGGCCGTGCCGCACGATCGAATGCTGGGCGAAATGCGCGTCGTCGCGGTGCGGAAAGTCGTTGCGGTAATGCGCGCCACGGCTTTCCTCGCGAGCCAGGGCGGAATCGACGATCAGACCGGCAACGGTGTGCAGGTTGGCCAGTTCGATGGAGCCGCGGTGCGGCGCAATTTCCGCGCGCACTTCTTCGATGAATCGCTTCATGATGCTTAGTCCCTGCGCATCGCGCAGGAGTCCGGCGTTCTCCCACATGCCTCGTTGCAGAGCCTGATGCAGAGTATCGATGTTGCGCGAAGGATATGGCGCGAGCGGCGGCGGGGTTGTTGCAGGAGCGGAGGATTCGGGAGCTTCTCGCATGGCAACGCCGGCGCGAGCTCCGAAAACAAGTCCCTCGAGCAGCGAGTTGCTGGCCAGGCGGTTGGCTCCATGCACGCCGGTGCAGGCGGTTTCACCGGCAGCGTAGAGACCCTGAAGCGAAGTGCGGCCGTCGATGTCGGTCTTCACGCCGCCCATGAGATAGTGGGCCGCGGGACGAACCGGGATCAGATCGGCGGCAAGGCTCAGGCCGTGGCTCCTGAGGAAACGCGAGATGCCCGGGAAGCGGCTGTAGAGATCGATACCGGTAACGTGGCGCATGTCGAGGTAGATGGGAAGCTGTTCGCCATCGGGACCGATGCCTTCGCGGGTAATGGCGCGCGCAACCACGTCGCGAGGGGCAAGCTCAAGCAGCGGGTGATAGCGCTCCATAAAGCGCTCGCCGCTCGCATTGCGCAGAAATGCGCCCTCACCACGGAGCGCTTCCGAGAGAAGAAACCGAGACACGCCGGGCACGCTGAGCGCGGTGGGATGGAACTGGTAGAACTCCATGTCGGCGATTTCAGCGCCGGCCCGGTAAGCCATCGCGATGCCGTCTCCGGTGGCGACGGGGGGATTGGTGGTGTCGCTGTAAACCTGGCCGGCTCCGCCGCTGGCCAAAAGGACGGCGCGGGCGCGAACGGACTGGAAGTACTGCTCGCGTTCGAGCAGCCATGCTCCTGAGACGCGATCTCCTTCGAGCGTGAGGTCCGCGGTGGTCGTCCATTCGAGCAGAGTGATGTTTCTGTGCCCTCGCGCGTGGGCCAGAAGGGAGCGGCCGATCTCGGCGCCCGTGGCGTCGCCGTTCGCGTGCAGGATGCGGTTGCGGCTGTGAGCGCCTTCGCGGGTGAGCATGAGCCTACCGTGTTCGCGGTCGAAGCCTGTACCCCATTCCAGCAGCTCATCCACGCGCAGCGGGCCTTCTTCGACGAGGACGCGTGCGGCTTCGCGGTCGACCAGCCCATCGCCGGCATTCACAGTGTCTTCGAGATGGAGGGCGATGTCCTCGCCGCCTCCGAGAGCCACAGCGATGCCGCCCTGCGCGTAATTTGTGTTCGATTCACCGAGAGCTTCCTTGGTGACGACCAGGACACGTCCGGAGTCGGCCAATTCGATGGCCGCGCGCAGACCGGCAATTCCGGCGCCCACGATAAGGAAGTCAGTTTCTGCAGCAATGGCCATAACGGTTGAGGCTAACACGATCCAACTTCTTTTTAGATCGTGCGGAAGGAGTAAAAGGTTCAGGCTCGGAGGCTTTCACAGGGCAGATTCGCTCCGATACGATGAAACTACTGTGCGCACGATTCGGATCAAAACAGCATCTGCGGAGTATGGGGTGCACGTCGGCTGCAACATCGTCGATGATTTCGGCCACCACCTTCGCAGGCTGGACAGAGCTTCTGCCAAACGCATTTTCATCCTCACTTCGCCGGAGATCTGGGGGTTATGGGGGCTGCGGCTGGCAGGTGCTTTTCTGGAAAGGGAGCAGCCGACGGTGTTATTTCTGGCGCCGGGAGAGACGCATAAGTGCATGGGTGAAGTGGAGCGGCTGGCGGCGGAACTGGCCACGGCAGGCGCGGACCGCTCGTCTCTCCTGATTGCCTTCGGGGGCGGGATCGTTGGAGATGTGGGAGGATTTCTGGCGGCGATCTACATGCGCGGGATCGACTACATCCAGGTTCCGACGACGCTACTGGCGCAGGTGGATTCCTCGGTAGGCGGCAAGACCGGCGTGAACCTGGCGGCGGGCAAGAACCTGGTGGGCAGCTTCCATCATCCTCGGGCGGTGCTCGCCGATGTGGGTGTTCTGCGCACTTTGTCGTCGCGGGAATTGCGGGCGGGGCTTTTCGAGAGCATCAAAGCGGGGATCATTCGCGACGCGGCACTGTTTCGCTTCATGGAGCGCGAGCGGGAGTCGATCCTGGCCTGCGACCTTGATGCGCTGCAGCGCGTGGTCGGCGCATCGGTGCGGATGAAGGCTGAGGTGGTGGGGCTGGATGAGCGGGAATCGGGGCTGCGGATGACTCTGAACTTCGGCCACACGATCGGGCATGCCATCGAAGCGGCGACAGGCTACAAGAAATTGCTGCATGGCGAAGCAATCGGTTGGGGCATGCTGGCGGCGGTGCACATCAGCCGGATGCGCGGAATGTTGCCGCACAGCGACGCAATTCGTATGGAAGAGACAATTCGCGCCTACGGGCCGCTGCCGGCATTTCGCGCCCGTGTGGCGCAAGTGATGGATGCGGCCGCTTATGACAAGAAGAACAAGGGAGGAACACGGCGGTTTGTCCTGAGCCCTGGGATCGGCAAAGCGGTGGTGGTTGAAAATGTAACCGATATGGAGATGATTTCTGCTATCGAGACTATTTTAAGCGAGGCAGCACAATGAACGGGCCTGCTATTTCTTCGGAGAGGTCGTCTCCGGGAACGTCGTCTCCGGGAACGCCTCGGGGAGCAAGGCCGGCGGGAGCACCGGACGAGGAGAGTTCGGCGGCGGCGGTGCGCGAGATGTTCGACAGCATCGCGCCGCGTTACGACCTGCTGAATCACGTGCTCTCGTGCAGCGTGGACCGCTGGTGGTGGTGGCGGGCCGCACGGCGTTTTCGCGGCATTCTGGCGCGACCCGAGTCGGCGGTGCTGGACATCTGCTGCGGCACCGGAGACATGACGCTGGCGCTGCTCCGGCATCGGCCTGCAGAGGGACGTTCTATTCTGGCGGCTGATTTTTCTCCTGCCATGCTGCAGCGAGGAATCGAGAAGTTCCGCGGCCGGAACGTGGTTGCGCTTGAGGCGGATGCGCTGCATCTGCCGCTACAGGACGTTTCGCTGGATCTCGTGACCAGCGCTTTCGGGTTCCGCAATCTGGCGAATTATGAGGCCGGCCTGCGGGAGTTCTGCCGGGTGCTGCGCGTGGGCGGAGAGCTGGGAATTCTGGATTTCAGCGAGCCGGAGGGACTGTTAGGCAGGCTGTATGCGTTTTATTTCCGGCGGGTGCTGCCGGCAATCGGATCGCGGTTGTCGGGGAATGGAGGAGCGTATGCTTATCTTCCCTCTTCAGTGCATCGGTTTCCCCGGCCGCCGGAGATGCTGGCGATGATGCGGAAGGCTGGATTTACGCAGGTTTCGTGGACACCGTACAGTTTCGGAATCGCGGGATTGTATCGTGGCGTCAAAGCAGAGCCGAGTGTAGGCTGAGGATGCAATGAGTCAGGTCGTCGGAGAAAATATGCTGCATGGGGCTGTCGCAGAAAAGCGTTCGGCCGCTTTTCTCTCGGTTGCGGCGGCGTGCGCGATCACGGCGCTCAAGCTGGTGGTTGGAATTTTCACCGGGTCGCTGGGCATGCTCTCCGATGCGGCTCACTCGGGAGTAGACCTGATCGGCGCCGGACTCACTTTTGTTTCGGTGCGGGTTTCGGATAAGCCGGCGGACGAGAATCACCCGTATGGGCACGGCAAGGTCGAGAACTTGTCGGCTTTTGTCGAGACATTTTTAATGCTCGCCTCGAGCGTGTGGATCCTGATTGAGGCGATTATTCGGATCTTCGTGCATCCGGTGACGGTGCGGCTGTCGGTCTGGCCATTTCTGGTCTTGCTGACATCGATTGCGGTGGATTTCGGGCGCTCGCGCAAATTGAAGTCGGTTGCGGAGAAGCACCAAAGCGACGCGCTGGCGGCGAACGCGCTGCATTTTGCGTCGGACATCTGGTCGAGCGTGGCTGTGCTGATCGGCCTGGGAGCTTCATGGCTGGGCAACTCGGCCATGGGCCGGAGCAACGGGCTGGGGTGGATGCGCTTCGCCGATCCGGTGGCGGCGATTGTGGTCGCACTGCTGATCCTTTATTTTGCGTGGAAGCTGGCATGGCGAACGATCGGCGCGCTTACCGATGCGATTCCGGAGGAGATCAGCAGGCGCGTGCTTGGGGAACTAAGGGCTGTGGATGGCGTGCTCTCCATCGATCAGGCGAGGATGCGGCGTTCGGGCGGCAGATATTTCGCGGATTTTTCATTGTCGCTGTCGCGGCAACTAACGTTTCAGCGGACGGAAGAACTGGTGCGCGAAGCAACGGCGGCCGTTCAGCGGATTCTGCCGGAGGCCGATGTGGTCATTCACACGGTGCCGCGGTCGCCGGGCGAGGAGAGCATCTTTGACAAGGTGCGGGCGGTAGCGTCGCGGAACAATGTGGTGCTGCATGACGTGAGTGTGCAATCGTTCAAAGGTGAGCTGCGGGTGGAGCAGCATATCGAGGTGAAGGAGACGATGCCCCTGCGCGATGCCCACGATTTCGTGCGGCGCATCGAGGACGAGATCAGGCAGGAACTGCCGCAAGTCTCATCGGTGCTGACGCACATCGAAAGCGAGCCGGCGACGATCGAGAATCCGCAGAGGATCGAGCGAGACCGCAAGCTGGAGAAACGGCTGCGTCATGCGGCATCGACGCTGCCGGAGATCATCGACATCCACGAGGTGATCACGGGACGGACGAGGGACAAGTTGCAGATTTCGTGCCATTGCACGCTGCCCGATGAGATGCCGATGCAGCGGGTGCATGAAGTGATCACGGAACTTGAGGACCGGTTTAAGGTGGAATGCCCCGATGTGTATCGGGTGCTGATCCATCCCGAGCCGGTGACGGACAACCATCACCACTGAGGAGTACGAGATGATTGCCAGTGCCGAATGGAAACAAGGCATGATCTTTGAAGGCCAGTCTGCGAGCGGGCACACGATCACGTTTGACGCGACGGCGGAGCATGCGAGAGGGCCGTCGCCGATGGAAGCGGTGCTGGCAGCGCTATGCGGCTGCACGTCAGTCGATGTGGTGAGCATTCTCCAGAAGAAGCGCGAGCCGATTACGGGCCTGACGGTTTCGGCGACGGCGGAACAGGCGGCGGCTCCGCCGCGTATCTTTACGCAGATTCATCTCGTTTATCGCATTTCGGGCAAGGTATCGAAGAAGGCGGCAGAAGACGCGGTAGAGCTGTCGAAGACAAAGTACTGCTCGGTGTCACTGATGCTGGAGAAGGCAGCGAAGATCGATTACTCGATCGAATACGCGGACTAATGCTGCGCACGTTTAGGTTTCTGGTGGTGGTGCTGATGCTGGCTGTTCTTGCCATGCTTTCCGCCATCGCGACGATGCACTTCGCGATCCATGGGGCAGAAGTAAAGGTTCCGGCGTTCAGGGGCCTAACGGTTGCCGAAGCGACCGACAGGGCGGCTGCGGCAGGGCTGAATCTGACGGTCGACAATCACTTCTACAGCGTGGAGGTGCCGGCGGGGCGGATATTGAACCAACTGCCCGGGCCGGGAACGGTGGTACGGCGGGAGTGGCGCGTGCGGCTAACAGAGAGCCTCGGACCGCAGCGTGTTGCGATTCCCAATCTTGCCGGCATGGAGCAGCGGCTGGCGACCATTCAGATTCGGCGGTCAGGCCTGGAGGTGGGCACAGTAGCCGAGATGCCGGATGCATATGCGCCAGCGGGCACGGTGATCGCGCAGAACCCAGCGCCGGATGCGGCGGGCGTGGAGCGGCCGATGGTGAGCCTGCTGACTGCCGTGAAACCCGAGGACATAAGCGGAGGGATAGTGATGCCGGATCTGACGGGACAACCCTTTGCTGCGGCGTCGGCTGCCATTGCAAAAGCAGGATTGAAGCTGGGCCCGATGAAGACAGCCGCGCCGGCTGTGCCTGCGCCTGGAAGCCCCGGAAGCACCGAGGCGCTTCTGCCACCGGTGCCGAGTGGGACAGTAGTTGGTCAAAATCCGCCGCCTGGACATCGCGTGGACGCGACGATGCGGATTGAGCTTACCGTCGCGCAGTAGTATTTCCAGCGAACGCATGCTCGAGCCGGGTATTTCCGGAAACAAGAGCCTTGAGCTGCTGCATGACTTCGTCTGATGGCGCGGAGCGCACGAGAGCTTCAACGGCCAGGTCTGCTCCAAGGGAGTCGGATCTGATCATGGCGAGCAGAAACTCGGTTGCGTCGCTTTGTCGCGTGAGAGCGATAGCGGACAGCAGCACAGATTTGAACCATGGATCGCGGGCGTGGTCCAAGCGCGATTTCAGGAGCTCAAAAGCTTCAGGCGAATGGGTGGCGGCGATGGCGAGAGCGGCTTCTCCGGAAGCGTCGTTTTCGCCGGCCAGAAAGCGGGCGGCCCACGGCAGTGCGGCTACACCTTCAATGCTGAGCACGGCGGCGTAACAGGCGCCGGTGATCTCCGGCTCATCGTCGCCAAGCTGAGCGCGGAGACGGAGGAGCAGAGCTGCGGCGGGCGAGCCAAGCTGTTCGAGGGCTCGGACTGCGTCGTTACGGGCGGTTTTATCGCTGTCGACCAGGACGTCGATGAGATGACGAAGAAGGCCGGTTTCGGGAACAGAGCGGCACTGGACGAGAGCCAGCGCGCAGGTTCCACGCAGGGGACCGGCTGAATCGGAGCTGCCTCCCCAGGTGGGTTCGAGCTGGATGTGTTTGAGTCCGCGTAAAAAAGGCTTAGGATCCTGCAGCTCGAGGGCTGCCAGCGCGCGGCTGATGGAATTCTTCGCCCAGCATTGCGGGTCGCGCTTGGCCGGGTCTTCAAAGAATCGGTCGAAGGCTGCAACAAGGTCGGAGAGGAGCGGTTCGAGGCGGCGCTGCGCGGCCATGTCGGCGGCCTTTGAGACGACGTAGTTATTCTGGTGCTTGAGAGCGGCACGCAGGGGAGCGACACAGGCCTCGTCCGGGTGATCGCGAAGAGCTTCGATAGAGGCGAGCTGCGCGTCGAAATTTTTCTTCCCGGAGCTTTTCTTTTCGGGCATGGCAATGAGCTTAGTTTCTCACCACCAGCGCAGCGAAGAAGCCGTCGCAGGAGTGAATTCCGGGAATGGTGCGCAGGAAGCCGTTCGTCAGAGCCGAGGACTGGAGATGTTCTGTGCCCAGGCTAGTGAGGATTCCCTTTGCGGTCAGGGCGTGAACGGAGTTATCGAGAGGACAAAGTGAGAAACCCGCATTTGCGGCGAGGCATTCGGCGACAACGGCTTCGTTTTCTTCGGGTTCAAGCGAGCAGGTGGAGTAGAGGAGGCGCCCGG
>JAFAMZ010000324.1 GCA_019232935.1 Silvibacterium sp. | reverse complement strand
GCGCGAATACCGCCGGCCGATCATCAGTTGCAGGTTTTGCAGAAGCATGCGACCGAGCGCGGTCACGGCGCGTTCGTTCACATTGACATTCAGACTCATGAAGAGGATGAGACCTTTGTCGATCACATCATCGAGCGACAGCAACTCATCATAAGGTCCGGTGATCATGGCCATGTCGTCGCCCATGAAGGTCATCATTTCGTTGATCAGGCCCTGGATCTTCGACACCCGTTCCTTATCCTCAAAGGATTCGAGCAGATTGCGGATGCTCATGGTGAGCGACAGACGCTGCTGGCCGGTGACTTTGGGATCGTTTTCCACGCGCCCGAGCGCCGCCTTCATCTGCGCCTTCAAAATGTTCGCGTCGTAGGCGCAAACCAGAACGTCGTGGAAGTTGAAGCGCTTTCCCGAGTAGTGAAGTACACGCGCAATGTTTTCGAGGTACACGCGCTGATGGCCTTCGAAGAAATCCTTTTCCATATCGAAGGATTCAAAGACAAAGCCCACGTGGTCCTCGGCATTACCTTCCGGCGCCCAAAATGGGTTGTAACGCGCCGAGATATTCGGGCGCATCGGATCGATAATGCGCAGGTCCTGCGTTCTGCCCGCAGCTTCAATTGAGGGCATAAGATGAGAGAGCAGCTGCTTGTCCCCCTTGCCGTCGATGAAGATGATCGGCACGCCGCGACGGATATCCTGTTCGGTGATGGTTTCGAGAAGGTTGGTTTTTCCTGAGCCGGTCATGCCGAAGGCATTGGACTGCATGGTTCGGGTCTCGTCGCTCCAGTAAAAGGGCGCACCGTAGATGTCGTAGCCCAGCAGCACTGAATGCCGGCGCACCGCTTCATCGAGATATTGGCGTTCTCTTTTCTTGGTGACATCGGGGATGGGCCGCGGCCAGGCTTCTTCCATCTTCGCCACCCTGGTTGCTGTGTAACGGAGGATCTCCCAGGCGAATATGCCCAGGAGGAACGGATAGATGGAGAGTTCGACCAGCTGACCGGCCCGGACATGCAGGCGATCGTAGGCAAGGAAGTAGAGGATACCGACGATTCCCAGGATCAGCACCCAGCCCACAAGGACCGCGTCCTGGGCATCATTCTGGCGGCGAACGACTCGCTCGCGCAGCATCTCACTCCCCCCATAGATGGAGGCTGAAGACAGCCGCACTCACGCTGGCCAGTGCGATCAAAACCAATCCGATGACTGCTAGCGGGTGGACGCGCCGCCGCCCCTTTTGATTGCGTTGCTCGATCGGGTCGAGCAGCGGCCGTCGCAATGCGTCGGTGAATCGGCCGTCATAAGACCTGCTGTAAGCAAGAAGGAGGCGCACACGCGCCTCCTCGGGCGTGATGGTTTCGAGTTCCGCCATCACAGCACCGCCGTCGCCTGGATGCGATGCGTCCCGTCATTGCCAAAGACGAATTGATACACCCCCGCCTGCTCGCCCTCCGGCCGATCCAGCGCCAGAACTCCTTCAACCGTTGCCCCCGGTGCCACGTCCTGCTTCGGCAATGCTGTTCCCCGAACCTGTACGTGTTCGGTCTGCCGCGCCTGGAACTGGTTCGCCGTCTTATCCGAGATTTGCGTATCGCGCAGAGCGCTTACCAGCTGTTCATTCTTTGTTGGCGTGATCGCAAACACGTTGGGAGGAATGACTCGATACGGATAAGGACCTGAGTTGGTGACGGCGAAGCGGACGTACACCGAGCTTCCGTTGCGCACCACTTCCTTGATCTGCACGCTCACATAGTCCTTCGCCGGTGGGATCTCCCGCGAAACTACGGGGCTGGCTGCGAGCATCGTGGTTCCGATTACCGAATCGGTGACACGTTGTTTCTCTTCGCGGGTCGCTGCTTCAGCCGCCTCGCGCTCTTTTTCTTTTTGTGGCAGAGGCGTCGCCGTCTCGTCGATCAGGAAAGACATCTGCTTTACATCACCCGGCGCTTCGAGCTCGTAGGTCGACATCTGATGCTCGGTCCAAACCATGAGGTTGGTGGACTGTCCTGCCTTGAGCGGCTTGATAAAGACGTTATTGTCGTGCCACTCGATCTGCATGGCGTCGCTGCCGGCGGCAACCCGCGTGATCCTTTCCGGCAGGGACAGTATGCTGATGTGGCCGAGAGTGGTGTGAACGGAAGTTACAGCATTGGTATCGACGGGTTGACGCAAAATTGACTGGGCGAACGCCATGCTTCCGCCCAGAAAACCGACCAGCAGGATTTGCTCTTTCCTTAGCATGACGCTTTTTTCTCCTCCTCAGGTACCGGAGGAGAGGGAGAGCCCTTGCGAGTTCTTCCTCTTCCTCTGGCGGTTGGTCACACCAAGACGGTGTGCGTTTCATGTTCCCGACCCGCAACTGGCAGCCGGTTGACGAACTTCACGACTCGCATA
>JAFAMZ010000305.1 GCA_019232935.1 Silvibacterium sp. | reverse complement strand
AAGTAAAAGGCCAGCGCAGCTGCAATCGTAAAGGCGCGTGTGCGCCACAATTCGCTGTAGACGGTCTGCAAAAGACGCCAGGTACCGCGACTGCAGCGGTGCAGAAAGGTGGCACAACGCTCCGCATTGAGGTCGATCCGTTTCATGGCGGGTGCAGCTTACCGCAAGTGGCCTTTGCGATTTCCCTCACCCTAAGAGATGCTTCAGGGATTCGGAAGAATCCTCCCGCGATGAGGGAAAGTGTCGCGGACTAAATCAGCACGGAGCTTCTGCCCCTGAGTGCGAGTGTACGTCCGGCACGCCGGTTATGATGAGCAAAGTCCGGCCAAAAACCGGAGGCTATCGGCCTGGAGGTCGCATGAACGAGTTGCAGCGAAATCTTATCGGCAACGGCTTTGGAGCGCCTCCGAGCCACGTCCTGGAAGCGGTCGATGACGCGATGGCGCACCGGCGGTATCCCGGCGCTCCTCATTCCATCTACGAGGAAGTATGGCATCTGGCCTTCTGGCAACAGCTGACGCTGGACTGGATCGCCGGAAAGCCGACGAAGTATCCCGAGCACGCATCGGAGGGGTTTCCGGCATCGACAGATGAGCCTTGGGATACAGTACGGGAGCGGTTTCTGCAAAGAGCGAAGAAGTTGGCGGAGATCGCCGGCGATGAGGCGCAGCTCGGGGCTTCGGTGGTATCCCAGTCGCGAACGCCGGAGCCGGCCCGGACCAGAAGCTTACGCGAGCAGATCGAGGGAGAGGCGACGCACAACGCCTATCATCTCGGCCGCGTGGTGCTGCTGCGGCAGGTCTTCGGAGCCTGGCCGCCGCCTTCGGGTGGGGACACGTGGTAGGTTGCGGGGCAAAAATCGAAGAAGAGAATCAAGGAATGGACATCGGCGGAATTTCCCCAAAAGTACCAGTGAAAGATCGCGCATCTCCTTTATTCTTCAAGAAAGTTCTTGCCTGAGGAGGGAACGGCATGTTAACTATGCAGCCAATACTCCACGTAACCCGTCCGGACGCACGAGGCGGGAGTGTGATTCAAGGCAAGTCTATGAAAATCGGATCGACCATCCGGGGATACCGGCTGCAAAAGGGCCTGTCCCAGGGTGATATTGAAAAGCGCACGGGGCTTTTGCGCTGCTATCTGTCTCGGGTTGAGAACGGCCACACCGTTCCTTCTCTCGATACCCTGTCCAAGATCGCTCACGCTCTGGATCTGCCGCTGGCCCAGTTTTTCGCGGAAGATTCTCTTGGCCGGGAACTCAACACGCAGAAGCTCACGGATGATGAGCTTCGCTTTCTAACTCAGATTCGCCGCTACTCCACCAACCTGAACGACAGCGACCGCAAGCTGCTGCTGGCCATGGTGAAGAAGTTCGCGGCAACGGCTACGCGGTAAGTCTTCCACGGCGTTCCCCCGCCGCCCTGCTCGGCTATTCCAATCAGACTTCAGCGGTTCTCACGCTACCTGGCAGCGGGAAGCCAGTAGGAGCGTATGCCATAAAAGAAGAGCGCGAGGGCGAAGGCCATGCCGACGATCGCGAGCCTGCGGCGGCGCAGGAATGTTTCCACTGGCGCACCGATGCGGGGAACCAGTGGCACTCCAAAAGCTAGGCCGCTGAGGAACCCTCCTAGATGGGCCATGTTGTCGATCCGCACCGGGCTCGGGCCGATTGCCGTATAGAGCCCGATCGCAAGATTGAGCAGGGCGAACTGGATCACGCTCCGGCGGAGCCGCTTGAGCTCCACCTGTGGCATGGGCAGCAGCGGTGACTTGAGCAGAACGATGAGTACGCCGGCCAATCCGAAAACTGCACCGGAAGCTCCCGCGCCAGTTACGCCCGGGTGTACCGCAACGCTGAGCAAATTTCCAGCGAGGCCGGTGAGGAGGTAAGCGGCAAAGACTCCGAGAGGCCCCATGAGCGGTTCGGCAAGGAGGCCGAGATTCCACAGGCACCACATATTGGTGGCGATGTGGATGATGCCGACATGGACGAACATGGCAGTGACCAGCCGCCACCATTCTCCGTATTGCAGAACTAATGTTCCGTTATTGGCTCCCCAGTGCAGCAGTTGGCGGATCGTGGGAGAGATGAAAGAAACACCACTCAGCGTCATTCCGAGAAAAACCAGGCCATTGATGCCCATCAGTACGTAAGTTGCCGGGGCAGCCGCCCAGGCTGCGGGGCTTCTGCGGCGGGCGACCGCAGGCTCGGGAGAGGGATACGAAGTGTAATACGGCTCTGCGCGTTCCTGCTCTGCGGGCGGTAACACCTCGGGCTGCACGTTGCTGTGGCGGAAGCCAGCATCTCCGGCTCCGTTCTGCCGCTGAAATTCGCCGATGCTCTGCCAGTTTCGATCCATATTGCTACATCTAAGCTATCCACCTTCGGGCCCGCTGACAAATATGGACCGAAACCGGTCGCCGGCAATGTACGGTTTACTATGCGATGGATGCGCCAGCATGACAATGCGGTGTGTCGGCCCATACAATTTTGCCTTTGGGCTTCAATTCTGTTTCTTCGATTCAGGACCTCCATGAATACAAACAGCGCTGTTTCGAGTGGCATCAAGCAGGTGCGCCGCGCCCTGCTCAGCGTGACGGATAAATCGGGCCTGACCGCTTTCGCAAACCGGCTTGCCGGCTGCGGAATTGAGCTGATTTCGACCGGCGGAACCGCGAGCACCCTTCGCGAGTCGGGGCTGAAGGTGCGGGATATCTCGGAGCTTACCGGCTTCCCCGAAATGCTCGACGGGCGAGTCAAAACGCTGCATCCGAAGGTGCACGGAGGCATCCTTCACGTCCGTGAAAAATCTGAGCATCGCGCTGCAATCGAAGAACACGGAATTCTGCCGATCGATATGGTGGTGGTCAACCTGTACGCCTTCGAGAAGACAGCGGAAAAGCCGGGCGCGACTTTCGAGGAAATCATCGAAAATATCGATATTGGAGGTCCGTCGATGGTGCGCTCGGCGGCCAAGAACTTTGAGGATGTGGCGATCGTCACCGACGTCGAGGACTATGACGCGCTGGCCGAGGAACTCGCCAGGAATAACGGCCTCTCGCGGGAGACACGCTGGAAGCTGGCCAAAAAGGCCTTCGTGCTGACGGCGGGGTACGATGTGGCAATCGCCGGCACCCTGGAGAGGATCTGGTCACCGGAGCCGGCCGAGGCGCCGGTACAGTTTGCCGACCCTGCGACCTCGGATCTGCCGCAAAGGCTTCTAATTTCGTATCCCATGACTATGCCGCTGCGGTATGGAGAAAATCCGCATCAGCGAGCGGCCCTCTATTCAGATGGCTCGGGGCTGGGTATCGCCGGAGCGAAACAGCTCCAGGGCAAGGAGCTCAGCTTCAACAATCTGGTCGACCTTGACGCGTGCTGGAACCTGGTGCGCGAATTCGAGGCGAGCGCCGGGCCTGCGGTGACCATCATCAAGCATACGAACCCCTGCGGCGCGGCAACCGGCGCAACTCTGCTCGAGGCATATCAGAAGGCGCTCGAGGCCGATCCGGTGTCGGCGTTCGGCGGCGTCATCGGGATCAACCACGAGGTGGACGGGGCCGCAGCGGAGGAGATTGCGAAGCTTTTCGTCGAGGCGATTGCGGCGCCCGGCTTCTCGCGGGCCGCGAAAGCACGGTTTACGGCGAAAAAGAATCTCAGGCTGGTCGAGGTGCGGGATGCACGGCTTGATTATGCGCTGAAACAGGTTTCGGGCGGGCTGCTGCTGCAGGATGCCGATACCGGTCGCGTGACGGCTGCGGACCTTGAAGTAGTAACCGCGCGCAAGCCGACTGAAGAGGAGATAGCAGCGATGCTCTTCGGATGGCACGTCTGCAAGCATGTGAAGTCGAATGCGATCGTCTACGCGCGCAACGGCCAGATGCTCAGCGCCGGCGCCGGGCAGACAAGCCGGGTGGACGCTGCGAAATTCGGCGCCATGAAAGCAGTTCTGCCGCTAGCCGGATGTGTGGCGGCTTCTGATGCGTTCTTTCCCTTCCCTGACGGTCTGGAGGTGGTTGCGGCAGCGGGAGCGACGGCGGTTATTCAGCCCGGAGGGTCGGTCAAAGACGCCGAGGTAATCGCTGCAGCCGACAAACTTGGTGTTGCCATGGTCTTTACGCGGATGCGGCATTTCAGACACTGAGCTGGCGAAGAAGGACCCGCGGACTCAGGCAACCTTGCCGAGCGCTGGAGCGCGACGGAAAGGAAAAGCTTGCAGCCCGAATCGGGTTAGAATCGTCTTATATCGCAGGGACGCATTCAGACCACCGCCAGAAAGCCAGAAATCCGTCCTGTAGCAGTGAATCGAGACAAATCGAGCCGGGCATTCTGCGAGGTCCGGGCATTGAGATTCCGACCCTTATGAGCAGCGTGCCTCCTTCGAGCAAAGCAGCACTGATCAGAATCGCCTCACAGACCTGCGCCGTCGCACTCGCCCTTGGCACTGCCAGCTCCTTGCCGGCGCAGACGCCGAACGCGAAACCGGCCGGCACAACCCCCGCAGCCCAGACCAGTCCGCAGCAGAACAATGGCGAGCAGCCAGACCGTGCCAGCGCCTATTACCATTACATGCTGGCGCACCAATACGAGGACATGGCCAACACCTATGGCCGTCCCGAGTATGCGACCCGCGCGATCGAAGAATACAAGCTGGCGCTCGATGCGGATCCGACCTCGAAGTATCTGACCAGCGGCCTTGCCGAGCTTTACTTCCGCACCGGGCGGGTGCGCGACGCGGTGCTGGCCGCACAGGAACAGATCAAGAAGGACCCCAACAACCTCGACGCGCACAAGCTGCTGGGCAGCATCTATCTGCGGTCTCTTGGAGACGGGCAACAACAGCCGAGCGGCAGCGCGCAGGAGGATGTGCTGAAGCTGGCGATCGGAGAATACGAGAAGATCGTCGCGCTCGAGCCTAACAACGTACAGAACCGCCTGATGCTGGGCCAGCTTTACTCCTTTGCGCACGATTCGGCACATGCCGAAGAGCAGTTCTCTGCGGCGGAAAAGATCGATCCAGGCTCGGAGGATACGGCGCTCAGTCTCGCGCGGCTCTACACCGAGCAGGGTGACCCAGCTCGCGCCATCAAAATACTGGGCAATCTTCCGGAAGACGACAAAACTGCCAAGACTGAGTTCGTGCTGGGCGCAAGCTATGAGCGGCTGAAGGATACGCAGCACGCCATCGACGCCTACAAGAAGTCGCTCGACCTCGAACCGGACAATCTGGACACGGAGCGGGCGCTGGCCCGGGTATTGCTGAACGACAACCAGTTGACGCCCGCATTGGCCGCGTATCAGGACATCGCTGCGGGAGACCCGACCGATCCGGAAGCTTATCTCCGCATCTCGGAGATTCAGCGGCGACAGGGCAGCTACGAAGAGGCGCTGGCAACGCTGAAAAAGGCGAAGTCGCTAGTATCGGACTCCCTGGAGGTCAGTTTCAACGAGGGCCTGATCGACGACGCGCTCGGCCGCTATGACGACGCGGTCGCGATTTTCCAGAAGCTGGTTGCCGACTCGGACCACTCGAGCGGCCAATATTCGGAATCGGAGAAGAGCAATCGCGCGCTGTTCCTGGAACGGCTGGCGATTCTCTATCGCGAGCAGAACAAGATCGACCAGGCGATCGCCGCTTATCAGAAGATGGCGGATCTCGGCGGTGAATACACCAATCACGCTTACGAGTCCGAGGTGGAAGCCTATCGCGACGCGCACCAATACGACAAGTCTCTGCAGGTGGCACGCGAAGCCAGCGAGAAGCTGCCGAAAGACCGCGGCGTCAAGCTGATGTACGCGATGCAGTTGACGGACGGGCCGAATCCGGAAGAAGGCATCAACCTTGCGAAGGGGATGCTGGCGAAGACTGCGGCGGACCTTGAGGTTTACCGGCAACTGGCGAATATCTACACGCGGCTGCGCCGCTGGCAAGATGCCTCGGATGCGATCGATCATGCCGACCAGCTCTCTAGCAAGCCGGATGACAAGTTTTATGTGGCGTTCCTGCGCGGGGCGCTGTATGAGCGGCAAAAGCTCTACGATCAGGCAGAGGTCGAGTTCCGCAATGCACTGGCTCTGGACCCCAACAACAGCATGACATTGAATTATCTGGGCTACATGCTTGCCGACCACGGAATGAAGCTGCAGGAAGCGCTCACGATGATCAAAAAGGCTGTGGAACTCGATCCGCAGAACTACGCGTATCTCGATTCGCTGGGATGGGTCTACTTCAAACTCGGCCAATATAACCTGGCCGAAACGGACCTGCGCAAAGCCGTGGAGCGCAATTCGACCGACGCCACCGTGCACGATCACCTGGGCGAGCTTTACGAGAAGACAGGCCGGCTGAAGCTGGCCGCGGCCCAATGGGAAGAATCGCTGAATGAGTATGCGAAGACCATGGCGGCGGATATGGATCCGGGCGATGAGGGCCGCGTACAGAAGAAGCTGGACAGCGTGCGCGTTCGCATCGCTCGGGAAGGCCCGGTAGCTCAGCCCAAACCTTGATCGGACAGAAAACGGTCTACATGTACGCCGGGTGCGCAGTGCCCAATGAAGGACTGCTGACGCATCGGGCGTTTCCCGAGCCGGAACATCCTTACAGGCTACCCTTTGAGCGCGACCGCGCCCGCATCATTCATGCTCGGGCTTTTCGGAGGCTTGCGGGCAAGACGCAGGTCTTTACACACCGCTACTCCGACCATTTTCGAAGCCGGCTGACGCACACGATGGAGGTGGCGCAGATTGCGCGCACTGTGGCCAGAACGCTGAGGCTGAATGAGGATCTGGCAGAGGCGCTGGGCCTGGTGCACGATATCGGCCATCCTCCATTTGGGCACGCGGGCGAGCGCGCGCTGGACGAGGCCCTGAGTGAGCATGGATTGCGCTTCGATCACAACCTGCACGCGCTGCGGATCGTGGAGCATTTTGAGAGCCGGTATGCGGAGTTTCGTGGACTGAACCTGACGCTTGGCGTGCGCGAAGGCATCATCAAGCACTCGCGGGATTATTCCGAGGCGGAGTATCCGGAACTTGCTGAGTACTTGCTTGATCAGCGGCCTCCGCTCGAAGCGCAACTGATCGACCTGGTGGACGAAATCGCGTATCTCACCGCCGACCTGGATGACGGATTCGAATCGAAGATTCTTTCCCTGGACGAGACGCGGGCCGGGGTAAGGCTCTTCGAGCAATTTTATGCGCCGATGCGGGCCAGGTATGCCGGAGCGGAGAACAAGCTGGTCGTGAACGAGGCTCTCAAACGTGTGCTGAATGCGCTGGTGGATGACCTGATTGGAGAGACCAGGCGGCGGGTGGAGAAAGCCGGCGCGAAAAGTCTCGAGGATATCCGCCGTGCGCGCGAACGGCTCGCCGGGTTTTCTCCGCAGATGCAGCAGCTGCGCATGGAAGCGAAGCGATACCTGTATGCGCATCTTTACAATTCGCCTGAGCTGGCGGGCGACCACAAAGAGGCCGAACGGGTGATAACGGATTTGTTTCGGGCGTGGGTGGACGACCCGAAGCTGCTTCCGGCAAGCCATGCGGCGCGGATAGACAAGGGAAAAGGCGAAGAAGGCGCCCCGCGAGTGGTGGCAGATTACATAGCTGGAATGACGGACCATTACATCCTCAATCACTACGAGGCATGGACTTCAAGGAAAGGTTGAATGGGGCCGGAGCAATCATTTTGTTGTTCCCTACAACCGCTCCGCGGAATCTTCGCTAAAGAGCTCTATTTTCCACGCCCGGCAGTTTGCTCTTGGAAGCGAAGCTTCGTACCATAGATTCAGACGTTCACCGCAGCGCGGGCGCTCTCTCGGCGCGTTTCGATGCATGCGAAATATCCCCGACGGACAGATTTGGAAGGCATCGCTTGAGCTCAACAGAAACACTCGAAACTACGCAACAATCCGAACCCGCGACGCAGGGGCACGGGGCGCAGGAGCATGCGCATGAGCACCGGCATGGCCCCACGCTGAATCCCGAGCTGACGCGCGAAGTCGAGATCGAAATTCCCTCCGATGATGTTTCGCACAGCTATCGGGCGGTCGTGAAGCGCTTCCAGAAGCAAGCGCGCATTCCCGGATTTCGCGCCGGGAAGGTGCCGGAGTCGCTGATTCGCAGCAGGTTTGCAGAGGGCATCCGCCAGGAGGTTGTTGAGTCGATCCTGCCGCCGCATTTTCGAACTGCGATCGAACAGAAAGCGCTCAAGCCGGTTTCGCAACCGCAGGTTACGGACTTACAGCTTGAGGACGGCAAGCCATTGAAATTCAAGGCAGTGTTCGAGGTTTTGCCCGAGTTCTCGATCGAAGGCTACCAGAACGTGAGGGTTTCTAAACCCGACACGGCACTGACGGATGCGGAGTTCAACGCCGAGCTCGAGCGCATGCGCGATGGACACTCGACGATGGAGCCGGTCACCGAAGACCGCGTGCTCATGCGCGGCGACTGGGCGCAGATCAGCTTCAAAGGCGAAGTGAAAGCCGAGGCTCCCGAGGGCCCAAAGCAGCCTGCGGCGAATCCGATTGAGGGCCAGGATGTGCTGGTTGAGATTGGCGGATCGAATACGCTTCCGGCGTTCAACGACGCACTGACCGGTTCAAAGCCGGGACAGGAGCTGAAGTTTGAGGTCAGCTATCCGGAAGAGTTCGGCGAGCGGCGGCTTGCGGGCAAAACGGTCGCTTACGATGTGGAAGTCAAGGGCATCAAGAAGAAGGTTGAGCCCGAGCTGAACGACGATTTTGCCAGGCAACTGGGCGACTATGAAAGCATTGAAGACCTGAAGAACAAACTTCGCGGGCACCTGGCGCGGGATAAGCAGCGCCGTCTGCAGGCGGAAACCAGAGAGAAGCTGGTGGATGCGCTGGTAGCACAGTTCCAGTTCCCCGTTCCGGAGTCGCTGGTGCAGAACCAGATCGACACGCGTCTGGATCGCGGGCTTCGTACGCTGGCGGCGCAGGGCATGCGCACTGAGGACATGCGCAAGCTGGATTTTGCCCGCCTGCGCGAGGGGCAACATCCGGCGGCTGAAGCGGAAGTCAAGGCATCGCTGATTCTGGACAGGATTGCCGACGCCGAGAATGTAACAGTGGCCGACGAGGACGTAGAACGCGAACTGGAAATTATCTCGCTGCAGACGCGGGAACCGCTTGAGACGCTGCGCTCGCGTTTGACGAACGAAGGCGACCTGTCTAGAATTCGTGAACAACTGCGAAGAGAAAAAACTGGAAACTTATTGTACGAGCGGCTTGCTTGAAAAGCAGCGTCCTGGCCGGGCCAGTTCGATTTTCCGGCTGTAACTTGACCTTGGATGAAGCCTCGAGGGCTTCGAGGATAGAGAGCTAGAGAAGAATGGCACTCGTACCCATGGTGGTCGAGCAGACGAGTCGTGGCGAGCGCGCATACGACATCTATTCCCGTCTGCTCCGCGATAACATCATTTTTCTGGGCACGCCCATCGACGATCAGATTGCGAACCTGGTAATTGCGCAGATGCTTTTTCTTTCCGGCGAAGACCCGGAAAAAGATATTCAACTTTACATCAACTCGCCGGGTGGATCGATCACCGCAGGCCTGGCGATCTACGACACGATGCAGTTCATCAAGAACGACGTAGTCACTTACTGCATCGGGCAGGCGGCCAGCATGGGGGCGTTTTTGTTGATGTCCGGAACCAAAGGGAAACGCTTCGCGCTGCCCAACTCGCGCATCCTGATCCACCAGCCCTCGATGGGCGGCCTTTCCGGGCAGGCTACGGACATCGATATCCATGCGCGCGAGATCCTGCGCATAAGAGAAATCACGAATAACCTGATGTCGAAGCATACGGGCCAGTCGCTGGAAAGAATCGAGCGCGACGTAGAGCGCGACTTCATCATGAACGCACCCCAGTCGAAGGAATATGGCATTATCGATGAAATTATTGATCGCCCCCGAACCTGATCCGCGGTTGAGCCACTAAGCAACCGAAGGAGAAGCTTGAAATGAAAACGCGAACGGGATCGGACGACACGCTGCGCTGCTCGTTCTGTCACAAGTCGCAGGATGCGGTCGCCAAGCTGATTTCTTCTCCCAGCGACTATCCACGCGCTTATATCTGCGACGAGTGCGTTGCGGTATGTAATTCCATTCTCGAAGACGATCGCAGCGAGACAACGCCAGGAGCCGCCCCGGCTCATCTCCCCAAGCCGCTCGAAGTAAAGGCTTTCCTGGACGAGTACGTCATTGGCCAGGAGCAGACCAAAAAGAAGCTCGCCGTCGCGGTCTACAATCACTACAAGCGCATCCAGATGCACCGGACGCGCGGCAACGATGTGGAGCTGTCCAAATCAAATATCCTTCTGGTCGGCCCGACGGGCAGCGGCAAGACGCTGCTGGCGCATACCCTGGCGAAGATGCTGGATGTGCCGTTCGCCATTGTGGATGCGACAACGCTGACCGAGGCGGGCTACGTCGGAGAAGACGTCGAGAATATTATCCTCAAGTTGCTGCAGGCCGCCGACGGTGACGTATCACGCGCACAGACCGGAATCATTTACATCGACGAAATCGACAAGATTGGACGCAAGGACGAGAATCCGTCAATCACCCGCGACGTTTCGGGCGAAGGCGTACAGCAGGCCCTGCTGAAGATTTTGGAAGGCACTGTAGCCAACGTGCCGCCCCAGGGGGGGCGCAAGCATCCTCACCAGGAGTTCACCCCTGTCGATACAACGAACATCCTGTTCATCTGCGGGGGCGCGTTTGTAGGCCTGGAGCGGGTGATCGGCCGCCGCATAGGTAAGAAAGCTCTGGGCTTCAAGGCCATCGCGGAAAAAGATCAAGGTGAACCGGGCGCGGCCTTCACGGCACAGCGCGACTCGGAGCTGCTGCGCAGGGCCGAACCGCAGGACCTGATCAAGTTTGGCTTGATTCCGGAGTTCGTGGGCCGGCTGCCGGTGCTCGGCGTATTGGATGAACTGGATGAAGCGGCGCTGATCGAGATTCTTAGCAAGCCGCGGAACGCCATCCTCAAGCAATATCAGCGCCTCTTCGAATACGAGAGCGTCAAGATTGTCTTCAGCGAGGGAGCAGTCAAGGCCATCGCCCAGGAAGCGCTGCACCGCAAAGTTGGAGCGCGCGGCCTGAGAATGATTCTTGAAGAACTGATGCTCGACCTTATGTACCACTTGCCGAGCAGCAAAAAAATCAAAGAGCTGGAAATTACGGCGGACATGGTCAAGAACCGCGACATGTCGCTCATGCTGCTCGATAAAGCCGGCTGAAAGCACATATTTTACGAGCAGGATTGCAAGGCGGGGGGGCGGGCCGCTGATGGCCACCTTCAGGCATTTACAGCAAATTAACAACCATTGCATGGGATGGAATCAGTAACCGAAGTTCGTCCCGATCTGCGTCAGGATAGTTTACAGTTCATCTTATAGTTACTGCCAGAAGGGGGCCGTTGTGACCCAGTCCAAAGAGAGCCGCGAGCGGAACGATCCGCGAGGGAGCCGCGACCGCAATGAGCTGCGCAAGCTCCCCATGATGCCCATCAGGGATATGGTGATCTTTCCGCATATGATGACGCCCTTTGTGGTGGGGCGCGAGTCGAGCGTTCGCGCTCTGGAAGAGGCGCTCAACGGCGACCGTAAGATTTTTCTCGCCACCCAGCATGATGCGCGCGTTGATGAGCCCTCGGCCGAGGATATCTATCCCGTCGGAACCATCGGCAACATCGTCCAGAGCGTCAAGATGCCGGACGGCAACATCAAAGTGCTGGTTGAAGGGCTGGAACGGGCCCGCGCCGTCGAGATGAACGATTCCGACGGATTTTTTGTGGCTACCGTCAGCACCGTCAAGACTGAATTCGAGATTACCCCGCAGACCGAGCAACTGGTTCAGCGCGTCACTTCTCTCTTCGAGCAGTATGTAAAGCTGCAACAATCGCTGAACTACGAAACCATGATCGCGGCAGTCCGCACGGACGAGCCCGCGAAACTCGCCGATACCATCGCAGCAAATCTGCAGCTTGAAATCGCCGAGAAGCAGATGATTCTCGACGTTTTCGATCCAACCGAGCGGCTGGGGATGATCGCCGATGTGCTGGATGTCGAGATCGAGAAGCTGAACATGGATCGCAGCGTTCAGTCGCGGGTCAAGCGCCAGATGGAGCGCGCCCAGAAAGAGTATTACCTCAACGAAAAGATCAAAGCCATCCAGAAGGAACTCGGGCGCGGCGAGAAGAGTGAATTCGACGAGCTGAAGAAGAAGATCGAAACGGCAGGTATGCCGAAAGATGTCTTCGACAAGGCCATTCAGGAGCTCAAAAAGCTCGAAGCCATGCCGCCCATGTCGGCCGAGTCAACCGTATCTCGGAATTACCTGGATTGGCTGCTCGCTGTGCCGTGGAAGAAGAAGTCCAAGGAGACGCGCAGCATCGATCACGCCGAAAAGGTCCTGAACGCGGACCACTACGGCCTCGAAAAGATCAAGGAGCGCATCCTCGAGTTCCTGGCGGTGCGCCAGCTCGTCAAGAACCCGAAGGGCTCTATCCTCTGTTTCGTCGGACCTCCGGGTGTCGGCAAAACATCGCTCGGCATGTCCATCGCGAAGGCCACGGGACGCAAGTTTGTCCGCATGTCGCTGGGCGGCGTACGCGATGAGGCAGAGATCCGCGGTCACCGCCGGACCTACATCGGAGCGCTCCCGGGACAGATCATCCAGTCGATGAAGAAGGCGGGAACGCGAAACCCTGTCTTCATGCTGGATGAAGTCGATAAGATGGCTTCAGATTTCCGTGGCGATCCGGCATCGGCGCTGCTCGAAGTGCTCGATCCGGAGCAGAATTCGAGCTTCCAGGACCACTATCTGGACGTCGAGTACGACCTCTCGCAGGTGCTGTTTGTGGCAACCGCGAATGTGCTGCATACGATTCCGCCGGCGCTGCAGGACCGCATGGAAATCCTGCGGCTGCATGGCTACACCGAAGCCGAAAAGCTGGAAATTGCGAAGCAATATCTGATCCGCAAGCAGCGCGAAAACACCGGACTGACTGAAAAGAACGTTATCTTTACCGATGATGCCCTGACGGAGATCATCCGCAGCTATACCCGTGAGGCGGGTGTCCGCAACCTGGAGCGCGAGATCGGCAACGTATGCCGCAAGGTGGCGCGCCGCGTCGTGAAAAGTGGGCCGAAGCACAAAGAGACTATCAATCCTTCAAATCTGGCGGACTTTCTTGGCGTGCCGAAATTCCGCGACTCTTCCGTCCACGAGAAGAACGAAGTCGGGCTGGTCAACGGGCTCGCGTGGACAGAGGTTGGCGGCAGCATCCTGCAGACCGAAGTGCAGATCCTTGACGGCAAGGGCAAGCTTACCACCACCGGCCAGCTTGGGGATGTAATGCAGGAGTCGGCGCAGGCGGCGCTATCGTACGTGCGCAGCCGCTCGCATCATCTTGGCCTGCCCAAGGACTTCTATCGCAACATCGATATCCATATCCATGTGCCGGAAGGCGCGATTCCGAAAGACGGCCCTTCAGCGGGCATTACGCTGGCCGTTGCTGTCGCCAGTGCGCTGGTGAAGATTCCCGTCCGGCGCGATATCGCTATGACAGGCGAGATCACGTTGCGCGGCAAGGTGCTGGCTATCGGCGGACTGAAAGAAAAGCTGCTCGCTGCGCATCGGGCGGGCATCTTCGAGGCGATTCTGCCCGCAGACAACCAGAAGGACCTGGCGGACCTCCCGGACAACCTGAAGAGCGCGATGAAGCTGCATTTCGTCGACTCGATGGACGAGGTGCTCAAGCTGGCTCTTGAGGCGCCGCTGCCGGAACTGAAGGAGGAGACGCCGGAGGTACTGGCTGCCGTTGTGCCTCCTGCGATTGCGCCGGAGCAGCGGCCGCACCAGTAAGTCACATCATTGGTTCGAGCGAAATCTTACCGGCCCGGACCGAGAGTGTGCCTCCCGCGTGGCCGCCGCTCCAGTTCTTCAAATTGAACGACTCGCCGGCTCTCGCATAATCCAGGCCTATCGGGCCGAAGGTGAGCGGCTTGCCGGGCTGGCAGACTTCCGGCTTTCGATCGGCTTCAAAGAAATCCACTTCTCCCCTGCCCACCACCGCTGCCCGTCCGTCCGACTCAACGAGCAGCGCCGATTTTTCATCCACACCGATGCCGCGGATGCGCGAAGCCTGACCGGAGTTCAGAATGCGCGCCATAAAGACCAGAAGCCGACCCTCCCGCTGACGTATGTCGAAGTGCGTATCGGTGATGATGCCGCGCAGGACAGGAATGCCGAGCAGGTCAGGCGAGACGATCACCTGCCGGTAGAAAGGATCGGCGAGAGCCGCGTCGCTCGAGAGGTCTTTGTCGTCGGAGCGATCGTTTTCAGCTGAGTAGATGTATTGGCCGAGTATAGCGAGTCCGGCGCTGGTTCCCCCAATCGGAATGCCGCGCTTTATTGCATCACGGAGCGACGACTCAACAGGCGTGCCGCGCCAGAACCGGATGTAATTGGCCTGATCGCCTCCGGCGATGAAGATCGCCGCGGCTTGCCGGATTTTTGCCGCGACGAGCGGTTCGAGAGCGGCCTCGCGATCAGGAGTGACGATGGTCTCTACGGAATTGAGTTTGCAAAGGCCCTGAATGAACGGGTTGTAACTGTCGCCACCGGTGGCCCGCAATACGAGAAGGTCTCCACCGTCGGCGCGCTCGCAGAGCCAACGGAATGCATTGTCCAGATCGGCGCCGCCTCCCATGAGGGCATAACCGGCGTGCGGGTGCGGCTGTGCATCTTCGGCAGCTCCGATGCGGAAAAAACGGGCGTGGGGTAGCTCCCGGCTGCCTGCCTGCGCAACGATCAGCAATATCAGCAGAGCCAGCCTTACTCTCAATTTTTTCTCCTAGTGAAGCAGCCCGAACACCACCACGCCGGTAGGTGTGCCGACGAAAACCTTTCCGTTGGCCACAACCGGCGTAATGAATTTGTTGTCAGCGAAGGAATCGCGACCGTTCGCAGCCTGGTTGCTGTTGTAAAACTCGTGTCCCAGATTGCCTGCATCGTAGGCGTGGAGAACTCCGCTGGAGCCGTTCTCGACCGCCCACAGAATTCCGTTTTTTGTCCCGTTGGCGCTGACACTTGGCGTCGCCCCCGGATAGGGGTAAACAATTGACGACTGGCTTGCGGCACTTGGCTGCAACTGTGCGTTGACCACGCTGAAGGCTTTGAGGACATCGTTCTGGCCTCCGTAATAGACAGTGCCGTTGAACCAGGCGGGCATGCCCCAGACGCCCGCTCCTATCGCCCCGGGAAGCTGCTGGTAGATGTTGTTGCTGCTGGGAGTGAACTTGCCCATATTGTTCCGGTCAACGACGTAAATGTAGCCGTCCTTGCCGGCTCCGACCGCAAGCTGGCGCACCTTTCCGCTCGCATCGGTCAGGTCGGGCAGCAGCAGAACGCCGCCCGATCCGAGGTCCTGATCGTTGTTCGATTCGCTCACCGTGTTGTATGGATTGAAGTAATCGGCCACGGTGAGCTTTCCATTTGCAGTCGAAACCTTCATGAAGGCGTTCCCGTAATCGCCATACATCGGAAAACCCTTGGCATCAAGCGTAGTATCGAACCCGCCATTGGCGTCGAGGAAATAGATGTTCCCGCCCGCGTCTGCTGCGAGACCCGCGCCGGCCATCCAGATGGAGCCCTCGCCTGCCGAGCCGCCGCTGCCCGAGGTGTTTGGAGTCAGGTTCAGCACAGCAGTTTGCTTCAGGGTCGCCTCACTGTAACCCATCAGCCAGCCGGTGTAGGGGTCCGCGTCGCAATGAGACGTCCATCCCATGTAGATAACGCCGTTCAGCAGCAGCAGGCCCACTCGCTCAGCGTACTGGCCGGGAACAAAGGTCTGAACTCCTTTACTGGAAAAATTGCCGGTTCCGGGATAGGTGGCCTGTACCTCCGATGGGCTGCCGCTGAGCTCGGCCCCGGTAGTGAGGTCGAACGCATGCAGGCGCTGGTGGTAGTTGCCGCTAGTGTCCTTTGTCATTCCCACCACGAAGATTGCGCCGGAAACTCCGTATTTCCGGTCGATAACCGGAGTGGAGGTGATGCCGATCTCCGGCGTTATTTGATTGCAGCCATGATCGTCGCTGGTCGTTTCATTCGCGCCGAGTAGCGAAGTCTTCCACAACTGCGCACCTGTATCGGCATCGAAGGCATATACGCTGTCGTGTTCGGTTACCGCGTACAGAACATTGCGCATCTTGCCGCCTACGGTCATGCCGGAGAGATAGAGCGGCGCGCCGTCGACATGGCCATCCGTATTGAAGAAACCGATTTTACCGAAACCAGCGGAGTTGACGTTGGCGGGAGTCAGAGTCGTCTCATTCGCATTCAGCCCGTCGCGGGCAGTGTCGTAGTGATATGTGGTTACATCCACGCCGGCCTGCGCGGCAGCATTTACAGTAAGCTGCAGTGTGGCCGCGTGGCTGAGGCTGCCGGAGGTCCCGGTAAAAGTCACGGCTGCGCTGCTTGCCGTGGCGGAAGCAGTGGCGGTCAGCAATACGTTCCCGTTAACCCCCGGAGTCAGCGAGAGAGTGGACGGGTTCGCGGTGACGCCTGAGGGTAATCCGGCCAGAGACACATTCACCGTCCCTGAGAATCCATTCAGCGGATTTGCTGTCACACCAATCGTCTGACCCGAGGCGCCGGCGGTCAGGGCGAGACCTGTGGGCGCGATGTTCAGCGAGAAATCCGCCGCCTTTGAGGGAGCAGCTACGTTCAGCGTCACAGTTGCCAGTCGTGTGACAAGGCCCGACGATCCTGTGAACGTGACGGTTGCCGTTCCTGTCGAGGCGCTGGCCGCGGCCGTCAGAGTTACACTTTGCGGCACACCTGGCATCAGCGTCAGCGAGGCCGGACTGGCGCTCACGCCGGTTGGCAATCCGCTGAGGATGACATTGACTGAGCCGACGGTTCCACTCAGCACAGTGGCGGTTACAGAAACAGGTTGCCCGCCGGCTCCAGCCGTCACGGTGAGGGCAGAGGGCGAAGCGGTCAAGGTAAAGTTCGGGCCGGGATTGGTTGTGACGATCGGTGTCTGACTTCCACATCCTGCAACCAGAGACAAGACTCCCACTACAGGAGCGATCAAATATCCAGGGACGATGCGCATAAAGGCCTGTTGATTCGGCCGCCTCTCGCGATCCGCGGCCCGAACGTAATGATGAAATCACCCCAGGGCCTCCCCGGTCTAGTGCCAACGGTAACGGGAGCGGTCTGGTCGTCAAATGTGTACAAGCGCCTGATCGAGGTCGGCGAGCAGGTCGTCGACGTCCTCGATTCCAGCGGAGATGCGCACGAGACCGTCGGTGATCCCGAGTTTCGCGCGCACATCCGCTCCGATGGCAGCGTGAGTCATGGTTGCCGGATGGGAGATCAGGGTTTCGACGCCGCCAAGGGACTCGCCGAGTGTACAGACCTTGACGTGGCGCAACATCTTATTGGCATTTTCCAGCGAGCCTGTTTCGAACGAGATCAGCGCGCCGAACCCAGACATCTGGCGCTTCGCCAGATCGTACTGCGGATGCGAAGGCAGGCCCGGATAGTAGACCTTCTGCACCTTGGGGTGACCGGCGAGATATTCGGCGATGCGGCGTCCGCTGGCGTCGTGCTGGCGCATGCGAACGGCGAGAGTCTTCACTCCGCGCAGCACCAGCCAGCACTCGAAGGGCGAAAGAATTCCCCCCGTGCACTTCTGCACGAAGGCGAAGTTCTCCTTGTGTTCCGGCTTTGTGCCAATGAGGACACCGCCGAGTCCGTCGCTGTGTCCATTGAGGAACTTGGTCGTTGAGTGCATGACGATGTCGGCGCCGAGTTGAATGGGCCGCTGGAAGTACGGCGACATGAAGGTGTTGTCGACCGCCAGTTCGACTCCGCGCTCATGGCAGACGTCGGCGACGGCGCGAATGTCGGTCAACGTCATGATGGGGTTGGTCGGCGTCTCGATATGGACCAACTTCGTCGCGGGCCGGATGGCACGTCGGACATTCTCCGGGTCAGACGTGTCGACGTAGCTGAACTCGATGCCGTACCCGGTGATGACCTGGTTGAAGAGCCGAGGCGTGCCGCCGTAGACGTTCTCTCCGCAGATGATGTGGTCGCCAGTGCGGAACATGGTGATCATCGCCATGATGGCGGCCATGCCGCTGGAGAAGACGTGCGCGCTGGTGCCGCCTTCGAGCGAGGCAAGGTTGGTTTCGAGGGCATCGCGAGTCGGGTTTGAGACGCGGGAGTACTCGTAGCCCTTGTGCCTGCCGATCTCTTCCTGTGCGTAAGTGGAAGAAAGATAGATAGGAACGTTGACTGCACCTGTCAGCGGGTCGGGATGCTGGCCGTCGTGGATGGCGCGGCTGGCGAAGCCAAGGCTGTTGAAGTCTGTCAAGCTCTACCTCGATTCTGAGTGATGTTTAGGCCTGGTCGAAGATGTCTTTCGAGAGATACCGCTCGGCCGAGTCAGGGATGATTGTCGCGACGCGCTTGTCCGATCCGAGCCGCTCTGCAACTGCAAGGGCGGCGTGAACAATTGCGCCGGCACTCGATCCGGCGAGCAAGCCTTCTTCGGCAGCGAGACGGCGAACCATGGCAAAGGCTTCGTCGTCTGTGACGGCGACGATCTCGTCAGCAACTGCTGCATCGAATGTCTTCGGAATGAATGAGACGCCGATCCCCTCCACTTTGTGCGGACCAGGCTGGCCGCCCTGCAGGATTGATCCCTGAGTTTCCACGGCAACGGTCAGAATGTCTGAGTTGTGCACCTTCAGATAGCGCGCCACACCTGAGAAAGTTCCGCCGGTTCCCACGCCGGCTACGAAGGCGTCGATCCGCCCTTCCATCTGCTCCCATATTTCGACTGCCGTAGTGTCGTGGTGGAACTGCGGGTTGGCTGGATTGTCGAACTGCAGAGCCGGCCACACGTTGGGATCGCGCTCGGCCATTGCCAGCGCCTGGCGGATCGCGCCGCTCATGCCATCGGCCTCCGGGGTGCGGATGACCGTTGCCCCGAAGCCGCGCATCAGGATGCACTTCTCCTCGGCATAGCCTTCCGGCACAAACAGGACAACACGATAGCCGCGGTTCACTCCAACCAGAGCGAGACCGACTCCGGTGTTCCCGGCAGTGGCCTCGACGATGGTCGAACCCGGCTTGAGAATTCCCCTTTGTTCCGCCTCGAAAATCATGCCCAGCGCGGCACGGTCTTTGACACTGCCTCCGGGGTTTAGGAATTCGAGCTTGGCAAACAGGGCGGCCGAGCCCGGGCCAGCCAATCGACGGAGCCGCAGCATGGGCGTATTGCCAATTAAGTCGGAGATATCTTCGGCGACGCGCAATCCCGCGGCGCCCTGCTGCTGAATAGCGCTTGATCCATTCATAACAAAACCCTTTAGTGTAGCAGGCATCTACCACCTTTTCGTTAGTTACTACGGATATCTAAGACCCCTTTTTCCTTTGGATTCCTGTTTTTGCTCCTGTAATCTCTTGACTAAGTTCCTCCTCCAGGTTGCGCAAATTGGATCTACAACTTGCCGATAACTCCTTCCCAATCCGTGCGGGGCAAAACCCGGGCGCTATCGAGGCTGATTCTGGCTACGATCGGCGCAGTGATCTGCGTCTCGGTGGCCGGATGGCTGCTCTATAACTCGGCAAAGCAGGTAAGCGATTCACGGGATGCGCTGGAGCGCTCACAATCCGTCCTTTACGACCTGCAGCAGCAATCGCAGCGGCTCGACCGCATTGAATCCAATCTTCAGCTTTATCTCCTTACCCGCGATGAGGCTGACCTTCGCAGCAGCCACTCCGCGGTAGTCGCGTTCTACTCCGGGGCATTGCACCTTGAGCAGCAGGTGGCGGATAACGCAGCGCAGCTTCCGCATGCGCAGAATCTCGAAAAGCAGGCATCCCTGCTGCTGAAGAGCGTCGACAGCTTCACCCAGAGTTCGCCGCTTCCGTCGCAAGAGCTATTTGCGTGCCGCGACGTGGTGGGAATCATGCAGGCCGCCGAACACGAGCTCCTCAGCCGCCGCACGGATGCGACGAGATTCACTGGTTCACGCATTCTGCTGATTAGTCTGGGGTTCACCGGATTGTCCATGATCGTGATCCTGGTCCTGTTCGGCCTTCTGCTGCGCGACGCTTTGCACCGGCGCCGCTATGAGGAGCGCCTGTTTGAGGCCAATGAAAAGCTCGGAGGCACGATTCGGGCGCTCGAGCGCCAGGCCCGGGAGTCTGACCTGCTGACGGCCGCCCGTGATGAGCTTCAACTCTGCATGAACTCAAGCCAGGCCCAGCATTCGGCAGCGCGCTATCTGGCGCAGCTTCTGCCTGGAACCAGCGGCGGAATCTGCCTGATCAACGAGTCGAGACAGCTGATAGAGGTGGACGCGACCTGGAACAACACAACTGCGCTTCAGGATGGCTTTGCTCCCGATGCCTGCTGCGGACTGCGGTCCGGGCGCATGCGCTGGCGCAGGCCGGGACAGTCGGAGGTGCACTGCGAACACTTCGCCGGGAAGCCTCCGGAAAACTACCTCTGCCTGCCCCTGGTCGCCCACGGAGAGACGCTGGGAATGGTCTACGTGGAGTGCGGCTCGGCCGGTATTGCGGCCATGGTGGACGCAAATCTGAGGGCGTTGCAGCAGATGGTCGAGTTGGCCTCGATCCGCATCGCCGGACTCAATCTGAGCACCATCCTTGAACATCAGTCCATCCGCGACGGGCTGACAAACCTGTTCAACCGGCGGTTCATGGAGATCGCCCTCGACCGCGAACTGCGGCGAGCCAGGCGGCATCACAAGCCACTCGCCGTGCTGATGCTGGATATCGACCACTTCAAGCAGCTGAACGATACCTACGGCCACGAGGCCGGAGACCTTGTCCTGCGTGAGGTCGCGGCCGTGATGCGGGAGGCGGTACGCGCGGAAGATACGATCTGCCGATATGGAGGCGAGGAGTTCGTGGCGATTTTGCCGGAGCTTGCGATCAACGATGCTCTGGCGCGCGCCGAGTCGATCCGCAACAGGGTCAGCGAGCTTCGACTCTATCATCGCGGCGAGCCGCTCCGCGAAATTACCATTTCTATCGGAATCGCGGTCTATCCGCAGAACGGCGAATCGCTCGACGAGCTTCTGAGCCTTGCCGACCGGGCGCTCTACGAAGCCAAGCACCTGGGGCGCAACCGCGTAGTGCTTGCAGAGAATGTGGGGAGCGCGCCGGCAGATCGATCCCAGATGATTGCTTACTGAGGCTTTTCTGCCTGGGCGGTGCGGGCCTGCGGGGTCGCGCTCTTGGGGTAGTATCCGCTCCGCGTTCTCACCATCAGCTTGCCGTGTCCCGACCCATGCGCCTCCACTTTCACGCTTCGATAACCTCCCAGCGAAGCCGGCTTGGTCGAGTGATATCCAATGGTGTACTGGTTGCGGATGTCGTGTGCCACCTCGGCGGCAATCGCGTCGACGTCTACCAGCGATTTCGGGAAGAATGACATGCCGCCAGTCTCGTCGGAAAGCAACTTCAGGGCGCGCCTAGCCCGCCGCGATTCGCGGCCGCCGCTCTCCTCTCCAAACAGCAGACCGATCGAGTAGACGACGGGCCCCTGCAGGTCCTGAATCCGGCGGATGGTCTGCTCCAGGCTGAAGGTCGAGGCGTTGTCCTCGCCGTCGGTGATGATCAGCAGCACCTGCTTCGGACGCTTGGCGCCCTTGGCCAGCTGATCGGCCGACGCGACGACGGCATCGTAAAGTGCCGTGCCTCCCTTCGAATCGATGTGGGCCAGCCCCTCGCGCAGCTTGGCGATGTCGGAGGTAAAGTCCTGGTCAATAAAGGCTTCGTCGGAGAAATTGACAACGAAGGCCTCGTCGTCGCGGTTCGATGCCTTAACGAGGTCCAGCGCAGCAGTATTGACCGCCGCGCGCTTGTCGCGCATCGAGCCGGAATTGTCGATGATGATTCCCATCGAAACCGGAATGTCCTGATGCTGGAAGGAAGCGATGGTCTGTGGGACGCCATCTTCGAAGATCCTAAAGTCATCTTTGTTCAGATCGTTGACCAGACGGCCATCGTTATCGAGCACCGTGACATTAAGGACGACTTCGTCGACGTTGCGCTTGAGGGTAAACCCGCCATGGGGTCCCTTCTCGAGCGTCTGTGCGCCCCGAACTGTGGGGCCGGGATGATCGGGGCTGACCGGTTCGTTGTCTTCGGCGTCAGGAGACTGGACCGGATCGCGGTCAACATTGAGCGGCTGCTGGGTTTCCGGCTTCTGGGCGGTCGACTGCGACTGGGCCGATGCCGGCGTCGGAGGCTCTCCGGCAAGCGCCCGCGCGGCAGCGGACTTTGGAGTGGCCACAGGCGCGGAGGTGTTCTGCGCCGCCACAAAGGACGCGGCAAGGAAAAGGGCCAGCGTTAATGCAACAGAGGAAAAAGAGCGACTACTGCAAGGGCGCATAGTATCCGGTTCGAGCGTGCACCGTCAGCTGGGGCAGTCCCGGCGGAGGCACAAGCCTCACCTTCAATTTACGCCACTTTCCATCCTTCTTATCATTGTCCGGCCTGTACCCCAGCACATATTCGTTGCGCAGTTCCGCGCTGATCTTAGTGGCGATGTCGCCCATTTCCGACACGTCGTCGACGCGGAAGAGCCGTCCGCCGGTTTCGTCGCTTATGTCGTTGAGCAGCAAAGGCCCCATGCGCTCTTCGGTAGTGGCGGCATAGGGATCGAAGATGCCAATGGAATAGATCTGAACGCCCGATTCGCGCACGACGGCCCGCACCTCGCCTTCGGTGTAGCGGCTGCGATTGTCGCCGCCGTCTGAGACCACAAGCAGCGCCTTGCGTTCGTACTTGGCCTGCTTCATCTTGTTCAGGCCGTAGTAGATGGCGTCCAGCAGGGCAGTGCGATGCTCGGCTTTGACGATGGCCAGGCGGGCTTCGATCTGGTCGACTGAGGAAGTGAAGTCCTCGATCAGCTCGGGACGGTCATTGAAGCCTATAACAAAAAATTCATCCTGGGGATTGGAGGTCTTCATAAATTCGAGGATGGAGTCGCGCGCCCTGATGACCTTGTTGCTCATGCTGCCGCTAAGGTCGAATATCACCCCGATCGAGACAGGCGCGTCCTCGGTTGAGAAGGTCTTGATCGCTTCCAGATGATTGTTCTCGTAAATGAAGAAATTTTCTTTCTCGAGTCCGGTTACCAGGCGGTCCATGGGATCGGTAACGGTAAGCGGCACGAGCACCAGGTTTACATTGACGCGGATCTTTTCACCAGCTCGGGTCGACTTCAACGCCCCTGGGCCTTCCGCAGGAGCAGGTTCCTTGCTGGGCTCGGGCGGAGGCGGCTGAACATGGACCGTGCTCAGCGGATCCTCCTGCGCAGCCGCGTGATTCGATGCCAGGAATCCCGCGCAGAGGAAGGCAAGAAGAAGAATGCTCTTCACCCCTCTTCGCCCATACGGGCCGGAACCGGTCGTGACCGGGACTCCGGCTGGGATGAGCAAAAAGCCGAATCCGCGGGGTTTATCGGGGCCCGCTCCTGCATTCAGGAACATGTTGTGAGTAGCCATATACCAAATCTGGATTCCAGTTCCTGCGTCAGCTCTCACAAGAAACCACGAACAGTGCTTCAAATGTAGTGGCCGCTGGTGACTTGCATCCTAGCATGCTTGAGTGGTCTGTTGGCCAGCATGTTTGTCCTGTCATAACAACTTGCCCGGAATGGGAAGCCGTTCCCGAATCTGTCGCCTTCGCTGCTTTCTCTCGACCCGGCCCTCCCTTATCGCTGATTTACAATCGGGCAGGAGTCATCGGACAAACGGCCGGCTTGTAATAAATCCGGCTTCTGAAACGCTGATCAGCTTGCATGGCCCAAGTCTACCCATTCCGTGCCCTTCGCTATAACCCATCGCTGGTCCGGCTGGAAGATGTCGTAACCCAGCCGTATGACAAAATCACCCCTGCCATGCAGCAGGCCTACTATCAGCGCAGTCCCTATAATCTGGTTCG
>JAFAMZ010000428.1 GCA_019232935.1 Silvibacterium sp. | reverse complement strand
GCACGAGTTTGCCGAGGTGATTCCGATTTCGGCCCGGAAGAAGGATGGGCTGGACCGGCTGATGGACAAGCTAGTTGCCGTGCTGCCGGAGGGCGAGCGGCATTTTCCGAAGGATCAGTTCACGGATCAGCCGGAGCGGTTCATGGTCGCGGAGCTGATCCGGGAACGGATTTTGACGGAGACGGGCGAGGAGGTTCCGTATGCCTCGGCGGTGGTGGTGGAAAGATTCGAGGAGCCGACGCCGCTTCCGGCTAGGGGCAAGAAGGGGATGCGTGATGCGAGGCTCCCGCTGACACGGATTGTAGCGGCGATTTACTGCGAACGCGACGGGCAGAAGGCGATTCTGATCGGCAAGGGCGGCAGCAAGCTGAAGGCGATCGGCACGTCGGCGAGGAAAGAGATCGAATCGCTGCTGGGGACGCGGGTATTTCTTGAACTGCACGTGATCGTGAAGGAGAACTGGCGGGAGTCGCGGGGATTTGTGGAGTCGCTGGACTGGAGAAGGCAATTGGAGGAGATGGCGGAGCAGGGCTCACGGGACAGGGCGCAGGGAACAGAGCACGACGACATGTGAATCCTCGGGAGAGACTCCCACTCAAGGCAACAACGGGGGCTTGAGTGGGCACCCCCCGCTTCGTGCGCCCACGGCGCACTCGAGTCGGGATGAGAGCTTAAATTATGAGACGCTTTCGCGGATGCTGATGCCGAGGGTTTTCATCTTGCGGTAGAGATGACTGCGCTCGAGGCCGAGGGATTCGGCGGCGCGGCTGATGTTTCCGTGGCACTCGTCAATTTTGCGCAATATGTAATCGCGCTCGTAGGCTTCGCGGGCCTGCTGGAGCGTGCTGAAGTCGTCGCTGCGGCGGCCCGTGGTGCGATAGACAAGCCGGGGCAGATGCTTGCGCTCGATACGGTGCACGTGCGGATTCAGGATGAGCACGCGCTCCAGGATATTCTTCAGCTCGCGGACGTTTCCGGGCCAGGGATATTGCTTGAGCAGGTCGAGGGCGTCTTCGGCGATTTCGACGCGGGGACGGCCGTATTCGCGCCCAAAGATGCGCAGGAATTCGCGGGCGAGCGAAGGTATGTCCTCTTTGCGGTCGCGAAGCGGCGGAACGAAGAAGGGGATCACATTCAGGCGATAGAAGAGGTCCTCGCGGAAATTGCCTTTGGCGATCTCCTCTTCGAGGTTCTTGTTGGTCGCGGCGATCACGCGAACATCGACGCTGATGGGATGGGCGGCTCCGACGGGCACGAAGCTCTGTTCGTCGAGGGCGCGAAGGACTTTGGCCTGGGTTTTCAGGCTCATGTCACCGACCTCGTCGAGAAAGAGCGTGCCACCGTTGGCGCGCTCGAAGGTGCCTCGCTTTTCGGCAGGCCCGCCAGTGATCGCGCTGTTGCGATAGCCGAAGAGCTCGCTTTCGATGAAGTCCTCGGGGATAGCGGCGCAGTTCAGTTCGATAAAAACGCGGTCGTGGCGAGGGCTTTCGGAGTGGATGGCTCGGGCTATGAGTTCTTTGCCGGTGCCGGATTCTCCGTAGATGAGTACGCGGCCATTGGTGGGCGCCATGAGCTTGATCTGCTGGCGGAGTGCTTTCGCGGGAACGCTTTCGCCGGTAATGGTGGTTTCGAGGGTGAGCTGGCGCTTGAATTCCAGGTTTTCGCTGCGCAGGCGCCTGGCCTCAAGCGCGTTCTTGACGACGATTAGGGTACGTTCGAGGGAAAGCGGCTTTTCGAGGAAGTCGAAGGCTCCGAGCTTGGTGGCTTTGACTGCAGTTTCGATGGTGGCGTGACCGGAGATGATGATTACTTCCGGCTTGTCGTCGGTTTCGAGCGAGGCAAGGTCGGCGAGTACGTCGAGGCCGTCGCGGTCGGGCAGCCAGATATCGAGCAGGAGCAGATCGTAGGGCGCATCGCGCAGCAGAACGATGGCTTCGGTTCCGCTGGAGGTGCTCGAAACAGCGTAGCCCTCTTCGCTCAGGATTTCTTCGAGCGACTCGCGGATCTCCGCTTCGTCGTCGACGATGAGGATGCGGTTCATTCGCCGGAACCCGCATGCAACGGAAGCGCGACCCCGGCCGACTTATGGCCGTTGGCGCTGCAGCCGTTCTCGGCCAGCGGGATTTCAATGATAAAGCGGGCCCCGGCGGGCGAGTTGTTTTCGGCGCGGATGGCTCCGTGGTGCTGCTGGACGACTTTGGCAGCAATGGCGAGGCCGAGTCCTGTGCCACGCTGCTTGGTGGAGAAGTAAGGAAGGAAAAGGCGCTCGCGCATTTCCGGGGTGAGGCCGTGGCCGGTGTCGGCGACGACCACCTCAGCCATGCCGGGATTTTCGCTCAGGTGTGTCTCGATGCAGAGCTCGCGGAGCAGGCTGTTCTCCATGGCTTCGGCGGCATTGTCGATCAGATTGGCCAGAGCCCGTGTGAGGGCCTGGGAGTCGGCCATAACCGGCGGGAGGTCGCTTGCGAGGCGCTGCACGATGCGGATGCCGTTGAGGCGGCCGTGGAAGAGCAGGACTGCGCCCTCAATGATGGCTTTCAGATCCGAGGGTTTTGGCTGGGCTGCGGGAAACTCGGCGAGAACTGCGAACTGGTCAACGAGCGTGCTCATCGATTCGACCGACGAGAGGATCACGTCGACGCAGCGTCGTATGACGCCTGGAGATTCCGGCCGGCTGCGGTCCATGTGGCGGCGGATGCGCTCGGCGGAGAGCGCGATCGGGGTGAGCGGATTCTTGATTTCGTGGGCGACGCGCTGCGCAACTTGTTTCCAGGCAAGCTGGCGCTGGGCCTGAAGGAATTCCGTCACATCTTCGAGGACGAGGATGGAGCCACGTCTGGCGTGGCCCAGGTCGAGTGCCGAGATGGTTGCCGTGAGACTGAGTGCTCCTGAATTAGCAGGCATTTCGAACTCGGTGGAGGCGATGCCCATACGTTGCGCGCGGCGTTCCAGGACATTGAGCTCGGAGGCAACCTCGGTGGGGAAAAGCGAGGCAAGCGGCCTGCCCGCAAGCGCTCCCGGCTGAT
>JAFAMZ010000150.1 GCA_019232935.1 Silvibacterium sp. | reverse complement strand
CGGTTAATCTGGGGTGAATTTCGCAGGCCGGACCGGCATCACTCCGGCGGAGTGTAGTAAGGAAGTTTCTCGTTGCGCTGCTCGGCGCGCTTCACGGTGACGTCATCGAAGAGGAGCGGCGGGGCGATCACGGTCGAAGGGATATCTCCGAAGGTGTTGTAGACGTAAGGGTCGGAGCCTGCGGCCATAATGCCGGAACGGAGCAGGTGGAGGTTGACGTCTTCGAGCTGGGCTCCGCGGACGAGCTGGCGGGAGCCATCGGCAACTTTGACGCGGTAGAGGGTGCGCGGACGAGTCGATCCGTTGAGAGTTTCGACAAAGTATACGTACTCCAGTCCCTGATCACGGCCCATCGAGAGCAGCTTCTTGAGCAGCTCATCTTCGGATATGGCTTCCGACGCCTGGATCTCGAGGACGCCGATGCGCGGCGAGGCAGATTCACCCGCCGAGGCGCGGCCGTGCCCATTGGAGCTCGGGAAATCGCGGATGGGTTCGCGGGCGGTGAGATAGCTGGAGAGCTTGCCGGAGTTGACCAGTGTGACGCTCTGAGCGGCCACTCCTTCATCATCGACCTGGTAGGCGCCGAGCAGGGGCTTGCCGTCGAAGGAGGTAATGCCGGGATTGTCGATTACGCGGAAAAAATCCGGGAGGACACGGGTCTGGTAGCTCGATGCGAATGGACCGATGGTGCGCGATGTCGATCCGAGCTGAGGGCGGCGGCCCGCTATGGCTCGCGCGAAGAGGTCGTCGAACAGATGCGCGGAAGCGCTTCCGGCGAAGAGCACCGGGCCATGGTATTCGTCGGAGACAACAGGCGCATCGCGCAGATCGTGCAGGCCGGTGAGGATCTGGAGGACTCCACTGAGAAATTTATCGGGCGATCCGAGGTCGGAGGGGGTCAGCCCGGAGACGGTCCAGGAGCGTTCAAGACGCATTCCGTCCGGAGCCTGAGTTTGCGCCAGAACTTCCGCGCGATACTCGACCATGCTCTTGCGAACGATAGTGCCTTCGGTGTTGACGATGTACTGCGTGCGCAGTCGCGATTCGAGACTGCCCTCACTGGACTGAATTTCAGCGGCAAAGCCTTTGACGCTGTCGTCGGTACGGTAGAGTCCGGTAGCTTCGATGACATGCTGCTTCCAGGCGGCGCGGTCGATCTCGGAACGGGCGATCGGGGCGATGGAGACGACGGGCTTCTCGCGGGAGAAATCGTCAGCCTGAGGCAGGGTCTGAACGGATTTGAGCGCCGCCTGCTTTGCGGTGTAGCTGTTGAGGGCGTTTTTGTATGCCGCGTCCGTGGCCGACCAGAGCGCGTAGCGCAGGGCCATAGGATCGTTTTCGATGGTGGAGATCTCGATCGAAGCGTCGCTGCGCGCTCCGGAGCTGTCGAGCTTGTAGTCGCCCACGCGCACAGTCACACGCACGATGCGGCTTCGCATTTCGTGTTCGGCGACCTGGGTTCCCCAGGCGGCGGTGGCCTCATACTCGGCTACGTCGTCAAGGTGGTACTCGATGAAGTAGGGTTTTTCGAATCCCGGTAACTGGAGCTGCTGGCGGCTGCGGTCAAGCTCGGCAAGCATTGCGCTGAGGACAGGGTCGTTCTTCGCATCGGCGGGTGAGGTGGAGGATTGCTGGGCGGCGAGAGCGGGGGTGAGGGAGAGTATCGTAATGAGGAGCTTGCTTCCCATCCATTCGCAAAAAGCGCGAAAGGACGGGGCATCCGAGGTTTTGCCCGGTCGAGGAAAGAAACTGCAGGTTCCTCGACTGCGTCCGCCACGGCGGACTTCGCTCGGGATGACAGACGAGTGGGTGGTCGTGCGATCTTGCATCAGTTCCCCTCCCCGGCTTTGGTTGCGGTGGGCGGCGGCAGAATCGGCGGGCGAGTGGTTCCCTGCTGTTCGCGCTGAGTTTCGATTTCGCTGACCAGCATGGCAGGGGCTATTGCGGAGACAGGGATGGTGCCGGATTCGGCGCCGCATTCTCCGTTGAAGACTTCGGGCTTGTCTCCGGTGGCCACGATGCGGTTAAGCGCAGCCTGCGGGGTTCCGACGATGCTGACGCCGCGAACGAGCTCGTCGGGCCGGCCGTCGGTGTACACGCGATAGACCACGAGAGGAATGACCTGAAAGGCCTGTGGAGCATTGCGGGTGGTGACGGCAAAGCCCGAGGAGATGTCGTCGAAATAGAGTCCGTAGGGTTTATTCTGCTTTTTCGCCTCATCGATAAGCATTTGGCGGAGCTGGCTATCGGGGACAGTCTTCGTAGAGCTGACGATCAGGTTTCCCTGGCGGCCGTTGGGCATGTGTCCAGACTGCGAGCGGCCGTGTCCGTTCGAGCTGGAGACGCTGGCAATGGGCAGCCGCGACATGAGGAAAGTCTTAAGCACGCCGTCCCTGATGAGCTGGACCTTCTGAGCGCGCTGGCCTTCGTCATCGTAGGTGTAATAGCCGCTGAGCTGCGTTCCATTGAATGCGGCGACGGTGGGGTCGTCGGCGACGGAGATGAATGCCGGCAGGATGGGCTTGCCGAGATCCCTGGTGAAGGTCTGGCCTTCCTCGTCTCCGCGCTGGCGCTGCCCTTCAAGACGATGGCCGAGGACTTCATGGAAGAAGACAGCGGAGGCGCGTCCGGAGAGAACGGCGGGGCCGTCGAAGGGCTCGGTGACCGGCGCGGTGCGCAGGGCTTCAAGGCTGGCTGCAATGTTGCGGACCGCAGCTTCCATCTCCTTCTGTGAAGGAAGGCCGTCCGGGGTCCTGGCTTCGAAGGTCTGGGCCCGGAACAGATCCATGCCGTCATCGGCCCTTGTACTCGCGAAGACCACGATGCGGGCAAGTTGCCAGGGCGTGACGATGCGCGCTCCCTCTGAGGAGACGAAGTACCCGGTTTGGTCGCGAGCGGAGAAGATAGCGTAGTTGGAGTAGACGTGCGGATAATCGCGGAAGACGGCCGAGAGAGCGCGTATCCGGGCGTTCCACTGGTCGCGATCCACACGAACAGAAGGGGGCAGAGGGTCGGGTGTTTTCGTTGGGGGGGAAGTGATTTCGTTGGAGAAGTCAGGCGAGGTGTCTTCTTCTTTGGCGCGGACCTGAGTCTCGGTTTTCACTTCCAAGTAAGCCTGCAGGGCGCTGCCGTACTCGCTGTTGGTTCCGCGCCAGAGGGCACGGGCGATGGCCCTCGAGTCGTCATCGAGTGGTAACGGTACGCTGCGGAGTGCGGTAGCGCGATGCGAGCCATGGGTGTTGTCGAGGGGAGGGCCTCCGACGCGAACGATGATGTCGGCGGAGCGGGTGTGATCGGAGTTTGTGGCCAGCAGGGCGCCCTGCTCGGCGGCGATCATGACGCTGTGGACATCGCGGGCGGCGTAGCTGATGTAGTAGGGGGGGCGGGCGTCGGTTGTGTCCTTTCCGATATTTGCAGAGGCGCGGGCCAGCTCAGAGGACATCGTGTCGAGCAGGACGGAAGACTGGGCGTAAAGGGGTGCTGAGACGATCAGCATTGCGCCCAGAAGGGACACGGAAGGCAAAAGGAGCCACTTACGTGGGGTCATCGCAATATTCCGGTAGGTACGTGGAGTGTACCGGGGGGTTTAGGGCTTCGACAAGAGTATTTGGCGGATATTCTTTGCTGGAAATGATGCCGCGGGATCGCGGTGGTGGCAGGAATTTGGACAATCTGGCTTGTGGCTTCGTCAGGTGGTCCGTGGCGGGGTTCGCGAGTGAGCGGCGCTGCGGAACGGGCGCAACTTGGCGAGGGGAGGATCTTCACCGATGAATTCGGGCGGAGGAGGCGTACCATTCGGGAGCCGTTATGTTTCACGGCTGGCGTTGGTCGACGTCTATCTGCCCGGTTCTTTGCCGCTGCATGTCTGCCTGAACTCCCATATGCACAACAGCGACAGGAGAAAGGAATGCGTTCCTGCTCAGGATCGCATCAACGGCGTTGCGGTTCGGGGAACTCCGTTTCACAAACCAGCAGATGTACTTATGCGATCCAGCCGGGAAGGCCTGGAGCCACAGATCGTAGTCGGCAGCGGCTGCTCCGGCGATCAGGTTTTTTTCCATGTTCTCCCAGGTACGGGTTTCATACGGCAGCTGCCAGGAGGAATCAAAGAAGCAGGGGCTGTTATCGACTCGATGCACTACAACAAGATCGGGGTGGATTTCCGCCACATCCGACGGCACTGGAATGTGCCTGGCGAACCTCGCCGTATTCAGTCCCCAGGCATCATAAGCAATCCAATGGGAATAGTAGGGCAGGACGCCACCCTCGGTGGTGATCATAGAATTGGGTCCTGGTATAGAGCCGAGGGCCGTTGCGATGGCGGACTGCCGCTGAGCGCTCTCGGTAACGGTGATACGAGCAACAGACAACCAGAAGGGGGCGACGGCCAGGACCCAAAGCGCGAGGCTCGCGGGCAAGAGAAATTCCGATGGGATAAGCCGACGGCTCCAATTGACGGCCAGCAGAATGCCCATAGAGATGTAGGCAAAGAAGAAGAACCGACCTCCTATGTTCTGATCGAGGCGCATCTGGAAATAGAACAGGCAAGGGATGAGGATCAGGCCGGAGAGCAGGCGGAGATTCGTGCCCAGCCTCAGAGCCAGGCCGCAGCCGGCGGCGATTATCAGGAGTGCGACCTCGAGGTGCCGCAGTCCTTTGATGGGATCATTCGACACAAAAAGGCCGAAGCGTCGCGTCGTTTCGGATTTGACCCAGAACGGAAGCGGAAGGAGATTGCCGAAGTAATGCCACCGCCAGAGGAAATAAGCCAGGCCGGGGAGGAGAAAAAACAAGATGAGGCAGCGGACAGCGCGCGCCCGGCGTTCGCCGGTAAACAGGAAGAGGGCGAGAAGCGGCACGGCGAAGACTATTCCATCGGGCCGTAACAGACATAGTAACAATGCCGTAACGCAGGCACCGGCCGGCCGCTGCTCCAGAAGCAGCCAGGTAAGGAGCGCGATGAGGAATCCGAATGGAAAAACCGAGAAGCCTCCAACGGCTGCCAAAGTCTGAGGAGTGAGGAAAATCAGGCCCGAGATGATGAGGGTCGGGTAGAGGCGGGGCTGTTGCCGCGCGATTTTCTGCAGGACAATCGCGATTCCGACAGCCGCAGCGATGCTGATCAAATTGGCGAGATAGAAGCTGTCGATTCCGATTTTCCGGGCGAGGGCGAGAAGGGCCATCCAAAGGAAATCGGTGGCGCCTTCGGCTCGAGGGCCTCCCGGATAGTAGGAAATGACGCCGGTTTTGGCAAGATTTGCGCTGTAATCAAAGAGGATTACGGCATCTTCCCACGGCTTGACCAGCCAAGGAGAGACAACGAACAGCACGATGCCTGCTGCTCCAAGGCCCGCAAGCGCGATCTGAAAAAGAGGATAGAAAGTGATGGCAATACGTCGCAGCCGCAATAGCATAGGCGAACAATCCCTGAATTTTGATGTATTTTGCGGTTTTCTGAAGCTGCTGAACCGACTTGCAGGGCATGACCCTGAACGTCTTATCTGATCAATAGGTCTGGTTCAAGAGAGGTTGGCTATCTGGGGACTTGAGTGCATCATAATTCATTCTCTGGCGGAATAACACTGAGAAGTCTCTGTTTCCGAATTCCAAGATGACCGATGCAATGATTCTGCTATCCCGTGAGATTACGGGAAAGATGGTCTATACGCTGCCTCCGGACAAGCTGGCGAAGGCCGAGCATCTCTATCATGCCAGGACGCTGGCGCACTTCGGCGATGCGGCCTGGATGATCCTCGCGCTCGGGCTATTGGTTTGGTGGGGTGCGGGCGCGCGGATTCGCGACTGGGCAGCGCGGCGGACTGAGCGCAGATGGATGCAGGGATTTCTGGTTGCGCCGGTGTGGCTGCTGATTCTGTCTGTGCTGGGGCTGCCGGTAGCGGCGATGATGCACCGGATATATCGGGAATACGGAATTTCCGTCGAAGGCTGGGGAATGTGGCTGGTGGATTTTGCGAAAGGCACGGCGCTGACGCTGGTCTTTGGAACACTCGCGCTGGCGGCACTGTATGCGTTGATGCGTCGGTCGCCACGGTGGTGGTTCTGGTTCTGGCTGCTGGCGATACCGGTGGAAGTTGCGGCAGTATGGGCAGTGCCTGTGTTCATCGATCCCATGTTCAACCACTTTTCGCCTTTGGCGCGGGCCGATCCGACGCTGGTGCCGCAATTGGAGCGCGTGGCCGTGCGCGGAGGATTGAGAATCCCGCCGGAGCGGATGTTTGTGATGGACGCAAGCCAGAGGTATACGGCTCCGAATGCGTATGTGACGGGGTTCGGCGGGTCGAAGCGCATTGTGGTGTGGGACACGACTATTAAGGAGGTTCCGCAGGATGAAATTCTGGCGGTCTACGGGCATGAGCAGGGGCATTACGTGCTTGAGCACATCCAGAAAGGCATTTTGTTTTCTCTGGCGCTGATGCTCGTCGGACTCTGGATCGTGAATTGGCTGATGGGGTGGCTCGTACGGCGGTATGGCGCGAGATGGGCAATCCCGGAGGTGGAGGACTGGGCGTCAGTAGGGCTTCTGCTGCTGGTGATGACGGTGCTGAGTTTTCTCGCCGAGCCTGTCGCAAATGCCTTCAGCCGGTGGGAGGAGCATGCGGCTGATGTCTACGGGCAGGAGGTGATCCACGGACTGGTTCCGGACGCGCAGGCGGCGACGGTCCGGTCGTTTCAGAGACTGGGCGAGATGTGGCTCGATGTGCCCGATCCGAATCCCCTCGTCGTGTTCTGGACTTACAGCCATCCTCCGACGGCGGAGCGGGAGTCGTTTGCGGCGGGGTACGATCCGTGGGAGAAGGGGGAGACGCCGAGATATGTGGGGCGGTAGGAGTTGTCAGCCCTTCTTTTCACCACAGAGGACACGAAGAACACAGAGGAATTCACCGCAAAGACGTAAAGCACGCGATGGGAGCCGTTCGGAAAAACAAAAGGAGGTCCTTCGACTCGCGACGCTCGCTCAGGATGACACTTCTACGTTTGTGTCCGAGATAAGTGTGGCATGCTGGATGGCATGGACTGCCTTTTCTGCAGGATTGTGGCGGGGACGATTCCCGCGAAGAAGGTGTTTGAGGATGAGCTCACCGTCGCGATTCAGGACATCAATCCGCAGGCGCCGGTGCATGTGCTGGTGATTCCTAAGAAGCATGTGGCGTCGCTGGCCGAGACCGACGCAGGCGACAAGGAGCTGCTGGGACATCTGCTGGAGGCGGTGCGCGAGCTTGGCGCGGAGCAGAAGCTCGGCAAAGGGTATCGCGTGGTCATCAATACCGGACCGGATGGCGGCCAGACGGTCGAACATTTGCACCTGCACCTGATCGGCGGCCGCGCGATGCACTGGCCTCCGGGGTAAGGACGGACCCAGCCCACTGAAGCCAAAACCGGCCTTGAATGGGGCACCATCCCGTCCGAGAATCGGGACCCTTCGGCTTCGCTCAGGGCAGGCGGGGGCACCCATCTTTATCGGAAGAGTTGGCTGTCCAAGTCGGAGAGGCGCTGCAGGAGCTCGTTCTGCTCGGCGAAGGCGCGGACGCAATTGGGATTGTCCATGGTGGCGCAGCGCGAATGGGCCATCCACTCGGTACGCTTGGCGATCTCACGAAGGCGCTCATGGATGCGGCGGCACTCGGCTATGTACTGGTCGGTGGTGCTGGTCGTGGTCATCTGCGAAAGACCCTCCTGCCGGCATCGTAGCGGCGCGCGGCGCGCTGTTTCGGTGACGACGGTCACGCAGATACAGCGTTCAAAGGCGGTCGGGCCATTCAGCGACGACGAGCCGCACAAGCTGCGGAACAGCGATTCGCGAAATGCGGTAGGATGGCCATCCATGCCAACTGTTCTCGAGTTATTCATCAGCTCGAAGATGCAGGAGCTGAGGCCGGAGCGCGAGGCGATCTTCGAGTGCATCCGTGGACTCGACTACGGCGACATCAAACTTCGCGCCTGGGTGTTCGAACAGGCCGCTCCGGCGAGCGGGCGGAGTATTCGGGAGATTTACCTGAATGCTCTGCAGAACTCGGCTCTATACATCGGAATTTTGTGGAACGAGTACGGCGAGTGGACAGTCGATGAGCTGGAAAAGGCAAGCGACTGGGGAATCGAACGGCACGTTTATGTAAAAGACGTAGATTCGGACAAGCGCGATCCGCGCCTCAAGGTCCTGCTGGATAAATACGGGCCTGTTCCGGCGGGGATAACCGCCAAGTGGTTCAAGACGGCGGAAGAATTGACGGCCGCTGTCACGCAGTCGATCGAGACCTGGATCGGCCACCGGCTGCGGACGCGCGCGGCAGGAGCGGCCGCGGTGCTCGCCAGGGATCCGGACGATCTGATCGACCGCCCCCGCAAGCTGCTGGGTCGTGAGGCGATGCTGACGGAAGTGGCCGCTTTGCTGGCTGCCGGGGAGCGGGTCCTGCTGCACGGCTTCAGCGGCATGGGCAAGACGGCGCTCGCCGCCACCGCCGCCGGCGAATGGCTCAGGGGCGGTAAGGGCGCTGTTTTGTGGCTGAAGACTGGAAGCTCGAGCGAGGAAGTTCTGTTCGAGGCGTTGGCGCGGCCTCTCGGAGCATGGCAGCAGATGATGCAAACAGAGGGAGACGCCCGGACAACGGCATTTCGCAAGGCGCTGCGGGATTCCGAAGCCCAGCTGATGGTACTCGACGACTGCTGGAACGGGAGAGCCCTGTTCAGCGTGCTGAACGCGCTTCCGCCGGATATGCCGGCGTTGGTCACCGCGCGGCAGCGGTACGCCGTCGAGAACATGCTGGACATAGCGGAACTGAAGGAAGGGGATGCGCTCTCTTTGCTCTCAGAACACGCGAAGCAGAGACTGAGCGCGGCACAGGCCGGCGCCCTTTGCAAGAAGCTGGCCTATCACCCCTTCTCGCTTGAAGTAGCAGGCAAGGCGCTCAAGGCGCAAGGGCTGAGCCCGGATGAGTTGCTGGCCCGCATAGCCGACGCGCCCCACGACCTGAAGGTGCCGGGCGATTTCTCTCTAAAGGAAAGAAGCAGCGTCAAGGAGCTTCTCGATGCGAGCGTGCGGGTGCTGGACGATGAAGCACGCAAGGTGTTTTTTGCATTCGGGGCGTTCTTCTCACCGCAGCTTACGGTACAGATGCTGACGCAGTACCTGTACAACAAAGTGATCTGGGGCGATGAAGAACGGAGCTTCCCAGCAATTGGAGGCAGCGGCAGCAGGGACGAGCCGGCCGTGCAGAAGGCACTGGAAGCGCTTGAAATTCAAGGGTTGACACAGCGAGTTTCGAGCGCGTCGCATACAGTCCTCAAGTTCGTGATCAGCAGCGGGCAAGGCGCAACCAAGAGTCCCGGGGATACGGACTGGAAAGAAGAAACGGAGCTGGTGGAGTATTACCGGATCCACGATCTTGCCTTCAGCTATGTTCGGGCTCAGTCCAGCGATGCGGAGCGGAAGAACGCGCTCGATATCTGCCTGGCGTTTACGTTTTTCCACTGCGAACCGGGACCGGAGACCTATGCCATCCTGCGCTCGGAGCGAGATAACCTGCTGGGAGCTGCGACCTTCGCGCTGGCGCAAGGACACTTTCATTATGTAGAGAGGCTGGCCGAGAATCTCTTCTATAACAGCGGATTTCTGGAGGCCGAAGGCGCATACGGGGATGCATTACGACTGCTCGAACAGGCCGCCGAGGCAGCCAGGCGGCGCGGAGACACGAGAGGTTACTACCGGCAACTAGGGAATCTGGGTAAGGCTTGCCTCGGCCTCGGGCTGACTCCGCTTGCGCTGCAACACACCGAGGCGGCGTGGCGGCTGGCGAAGGAGGCCGGCGACGAAGAGGTGGAAATGCTGATGCTCATGAACCTGGGGGGCATTCGCCTGCAGGCCAATGAGCTGAAAGGGGCGTACGACGCGCTCGTCGAAGCGCTGGAGATGACCAGGCGCCGCGGCGAGCGCCACCGGACAGCCGTAGTACTCAGCAACCTGGGAAGCCTCTTCGATGAGGTCAACCAGCCGCAAGACGCATGCGAGATGTACCTGGCTGCCATCGAACTCGGGAAGGAATGCGAAGACGACCAGATCGTGAGCAACAACCAGATCAACCTGGGACGGTTACTTTGGAAGGCCGAAGACTATCCAAACGCCGTCACCTACTACCGGGAGGGCATTCAGACCCTGGAGCATATGGGTAACCGGCCGGGCTTGGCGACCGGGTGGCATGGCCTCGGGTATGTCTACAGGAGCGCCGGCGATCCAGCCGCAGCCATCGACGCATGGGAGAGGGCTCGAACTATTTTCGCTTCGATCGGCAACTGCGGTGCGGCGGCAGCTTGCGCCAATCTTATCGCGGAGATCAAAGCAGGGGCAGAGACGAGTTAAAGCTGCTATACGGTTTCGGGACACTCCGAATGCGAAGGTTCAGCTATCGACTCACAAAGGGATTGCCTTCTATGACAAAGCGCAGCGGTTGTTCGACAGCTTTGCTGATGCCGATGCGGGCAGTTTCGCGGACGAGGCCAGGCTCATAGTCGTCGTCGAGAACCTGGAGCGGCGAGGGCCGGCGGGTGACGTCGAGCCCGTTGTGGGCGGCGCGGGTGATGTCGAGTGCCTGGCAGAGGCGTCCGGGGCCGGAGGTGAGCAGGCGGGGCGCGGCATTAGCGGGCAGCTTGCGGAGCCGGGCCATGGTGGCGAGCCCTTTGACGGGCTCAAGGGCGCGGATGAGGACGCAGCCGGCGTGTCCCTCGGGCTGGCAGGAGATGTTCAGGCAGTAGTACATGCCATAGATGAAGTAGACGTAGGCGAAGCCCGGAGGGCCGAAGAGCACGGCATTGCGGGCGGTCTTGCCCGCGTAGGCGTGCGCGGCGGGGTCATCGAGCCCGAGGTAGGCTTCGATTTCGACGATGCGTCCGGTGAGGGACTGGCCGTTCAGGCGGCGTGCGATGAGCTTGCCGAGGAGACGGCGGGCGACGATGTCGGGCGGGTCGAGGTAGAAGCTGCGGGGTAGGAGTTTGGGCATGCGTTCAGCGGTAAGGGGTGCAGCCGGAAGCACTCAGGGATAGAGCGTCAGGAAAAGAGCGGTCAGTATAAAGCCGGTCACTGGAAAGCATTGGGCGATCATTTTAGAAGCGCTGCCTTTAGGACCGCTGACTCGCTCCGCTGCGGCCTTTGGGACTGCTAGCCGCTTCTTCCCTGACCGTTTCACGCCTTCATTCATCCTTTCTTCCACTCCTTAATCGCCGATAGCACCTCTTCGGCGTGGCCCTCGGGCTTGACCTTGGGGAAGATGCGCACCAAGGTCTGATCGGGGCCGATGAGGAAGGTCGTTCGCTCGATGCCCATGACCTTTTTGCCGTACATGTTCTTTTCCTTGAGCACGCCAAACTGATTGCAGACTTTTTCGTCTACATCTGCAAGGAGCGGGTAGGGCAGGTCATATTTGGCCTTAAACTTCGCCTGGGCTTTGGGGTTGTCGCGGGAGATGCCGAGAACGACTGCTCCGGCGTTCTGAAGCTTTTTGAAGGTGTCGCGGAAGCCGCAGGCCTCGATGGTGCAGCCGGGGGTGTCGGCCTTGGGGTAGAAGAAGAGGACGACCGGTTTTCCGTGGAAATCTCTGAGGTTGACGGTGTGGTCCTGGTCGTCCTGAAGGGTGAAGTCGGCTACTTTCTCGTGCAGTTCCATGAAGTTCCTCGGTATGAGATTGCGCGCAGGGTTGCGCGGCGTCCAACTAAGAGTGTCGTATAGATTGTTGCGTAGAGCGCGAACGATGTCACGGATGAGAGAGCGGCGGGCGTGGATTTACGCCGGATGGATGCCGGCGGTGGTGTTTTTTGCTGCGGCGCACGCGCAGTATCCAGGACGCGTGGATGCGAACAAGGGAGCAGCGGCTCCGGTACTACGGGCAACCGCGGTGCTGGAGTACACGGGCGACCTGACCAAGCCAACGGCGGCGCGGCTTCTTCCGCTGGTGGTGTGGGATGGGGAGCGTTATCAACCGGGAGGGCTGTACCTGGCGAATCCCGTACCTCTAACGGTCGAGACGGGCACGGTGTATGAACTGCTCGACGCGGGGACCTCGAAGGGGCTGTTTGACGTGACGGCAGCGGCGAATGTGCAGGGGGCATGGGTGGCGGTCGGGTCGTATCAGAAGCTTGCTCCTCCAAAGGTATCGAAGCTGAAGCCGTCGAAGACGCTTCCGCAGTTCGTGAAGGATTCGGGATCGTTGTCGGATTCGGACAAGCCGACGCTGCACCGGCGGACGGACTCCGGATCCAGTCCGAATCCGGGATCGGGTTCAGGCACGAGTTCGAATACGGCGAGCAGCGCACCTGCGGTGGATCCGGACAGGCCGACGCTGCATAAGCGGACAGATTCGGGTTCTGGGGCGGGATCAGATTCGGGATCGGAATCCGGCTCGGGATCGAGTACAAAGACCAATGCGCCGCCGGTTGATCCCGACAGGCCCACGCTGCACAAGCAATCGACGACGAATCCGAATGACAACGGCGCACCGGTTTCGGCCACGACCAATACGGATCCTGACCGGCCCCACCTGGGGCGGGGTGTACCCGAAGAACAACAAAAGCTGGATGTGCCCTCGACCGTCGATATGACGAAGGCGGCGGGAAATCCGGCGAACCTGAAGCTGATAGCGGCGGTGTCGGACACCCGGACGATGAAGGAGCCGCGCTCGTATATGTACTCGTGGTCCGATCCGGAGGACGCGAAGAAGATGCAGGCGGCTCTCGAAGAAGTCGCGAAAAATGTGGTTGCGGGGAATCCGCTGCCCGTCGCGAACACAGGGCAGAGGTTCGGGTCAGGGACGACGACACAGAGTAAGGCTGGGGTCTCAAGGACGGGCGCTGCGAAGGTCGGGTCGACAGCGCATAAGGCTGCTCCTCAGTCCACGCTGCCGGAACTGGCGGATGAGGAGTTCAAGGCATACGAGCTGTCGTTTGGCGGCGGCGCTACGCTGGTGTTTACCGCCAGCAGCGGGCAGAAGGAACAGAGGAAGTGGGTGACGATCATCGCGCAGCCGGACTTCAACGGCGTTCCGCAAATTCTGTTCAGGCAGGTGACCAGTGAGGCGCAACTCGATGCGGTTCCACGGATGCAGTTGGTGGATGCTGTCGATACGGACGCGGACAATCGCGCGGAACTGATCTTCGAACTGGTGGGCAGAACCGATCAGCAGTTTGCGATTTACAAGGTTCACGATAAGTCAGTGGAGCAAGTATTTTCGACCGGCGGGTCGTAAGGCAGGGGTAAACAGATGGTTGTCCATGACAACTATCTGCAGTTTTCGCGCGGCGGAAGCCGAAAATCCAAGCATTTGCACTATAAGCTATGCAGTTCGTAAGTTATAGTTAGAGATAGACTTATTTTCCACAATAAGCTCTCCATTTCCACATCGGAAAATTCGTAACAGCTAGTTGACTTATTCTGGTTCGCGATTACTATCAACTCAACGGAAGAGAGATCTTCCAGAAGGAGAGAGTAGACGTGGCTATCGGGGGTATCGGAAACGGTACTCACGACGAAGCAACCGGGCAACTGGAAGCTTCAGAGGCACCCGGAAAACCGGGTGACCTCGCTGGAGAGCATGGGAAACCAGGCACTCCAATGGAGAACCCGGGCAACCGGGAGCTCCACTTAGGATGACTCGGGAAACCGGATTATCCGAGGATCAGCCAGCGGAACTCGCGCAACGGATGTGACCGCGGAAGAATGAGGGAAACACGGGCGCAAGCTCGCAGGTCTTTCAGGACGCCGAGATCGTCAGAGTTGTGGTCTGGAAGCCGAACCAGGCCTTCGAAAAATCGGAAGAGAGGGCGATGACTCGCGAGAGAAGTCGCCCTTTCGCTTTTTCGGGCAGCGGTCAGCGCCCTTTTCGCACGCCCGTGGATGGACGGCAAAGGTTTTTGACTGACACCTCGAAAGATCGGCCGTGCGGAATTTGTGCCCGCTTCAGTTACGTGCGCCCGTGCACAGGCCGTATATCGCTACCAACAGGACCGATAGGGCGGGTAGGGCGCCGACTGCGACCGGGACATATTGGAAGAGCCAGCCGGCAGCGACTGCGGAGGCGAGGTAGACAGCCAGGACGGCGGCCTGCATGCCCAGCCGGGTCTCGAATTTTTGTCGTTCGATCGGCGGCTCATCCCCGATACGAGAGAGGCCATTCATCAGGGTTGTCCACGTGCCAGTGATGTAAGTAGTAACTATGCCGGGGATTTTCAGCTGCAGCATGGCGGCGCTCTGCAGTCCGATTGCGAAGGCTACGCACGCGAGGAGGAGATCGTGAAACGGATGAGACGAGCCGAGAAGATGTTCCACCAACCAGGCAGCCTGGGCACATATGAGGAGCGCCGCCTCGATCAGCAGGGTCAGCAGGACGCGCCTCGGCCAGCGGCTGCCGTCTGTCGCAGGTGGAGTATTCCGGGTCAGCAGCGACCCGGTGATAACACCGGCGGCGTAGCAGACTAGCGAAATGAGCGGGCGCAGCGCGTCGGCGTGAGATGTAAAGACCGATATGCCGAGCAGGACCGTGTTGCCGGTCATGTTGGCGACGAAAGCGTGCCCGAGCCCCAGGAAGGCCCAGGCATCGGCGGATCCGGCGCAGGCGGCAAGCAGGCACAGCAGGACGTCGCGTTCGATGGGCCGCATAACGGGATGATTCGCCGGCGAGCAGATAGGATTCGGAGTTGGCTTTGCCGGGAGTGCGCTACGCCTTCCATCGTACTCGCACCTCATCCGACGAGGCAGCGCGATTTGTAGCGGTTATCCAAATAACCGTTTTCGCGAGTGGGCAATTCCGCGGCTGAGCTCGTCGGTATGCCTCGTGCTTCGGCTCCCAAGTGTGGGGACGTTATACGTAACCATAACTGCTACGACTAGCGACCGCCCGATCACTGGGCAGGCGGCGGAGCGGCGGGAAAAGGCGGAATGCTCGATGGCTGGAGCACATAGACGGGCTGATCGACAAAGTCGTTCGTGACGGTGAACTGGACGGGAGACTGCGTGGCCGCGATGGGTTTGACGCTGAAGGCGAGGACAGCAGGCAGAGTGGTGATGGCGTTTTGTATAGGGAGCGTGATGACGGTATTGCTGGCAAGGTATAGCGCGCTCAGGCTCGAGCCTGGAACGCTGACGCTGGGCAGCGAGGGTATGGTGATGGCAATGTCGATGGCGGAAATTCCGAGCGTATTGAAATCGACACCGCTCGCAACAACGCCTATCTGGTAATTGACATTCTGGACGTCCTGGGTAACAAAGGCGACGTATCGCTGGAGGGCCTGCTTGGTGAAGGGATTCTCAAGGGCGAGTGTGCGGTCGAGGAGCAAAGCGATGCTGGTAGAGGCAGGCTTGTCAGTGAGGGTGATGGATTGCTGGGCGAGCAGCTTCTGGTTCAGGGCTTCAGGCGGCGCTGTATTGCCGCTGATGATAGCGTAACGCGAAATCTCCAGGTCGAGAGGCGAGGGGTTGACGAGCTGGATCGAGCTGGCGTCGCCGGCTATGGTATAGGTGAGTTCGTCGCTGCCCGCGCTGTCGTTGAGGTTCACGACTACACTGGCGATCACCGGGTGCGGATAGTTGTCGTCAAGGAGGATGCCGAAGCTGCCCGAAAGGTATGGCTCCACAGTCGTTGAAAGTTGCTTGAGAAACAAATTGGCGTTAGCGACGGCGGACCCGGTGACACTGCCATCTGAAACGACGACATCAATCTGAAAAGTACCCGGCTGCGGTGCAGCGGTGTATGTGACGGAGGATTGAAAGGGTGTCGCCAAAGACATGGGCTGTGAAGTGTTGAGGCGCTGGGGCAGCGTGAGGGTGCAGTTCTGGGACTGGGGATTCGCAGCGAGGGCGGCCTGAAGCGCGAAGAGGTCGAAGGGGCTGACCACGGGGCCGAGCACGAAGGAGAACTGAAACTTGGCTGCTCCGCTTCCGCCCGCAGTGCTGTCAAGCAACGCCGTGCACTGGGCCGCGGTGCCGTCTTTCGTGCGCAGAATGCCGTAGGTGGCGGGAATGGCAACGATGGTGCGGCTGAGCGCTCCGATGTAGAGGCCGCTGATTGTGGGGAACTGACCGGAGACCTGGCCGAGCGCGGTGAATTCGCTGAACTCCGACTGCGAGGTGTTGAAGTTCTTCAGATCATTGATGCTGACGATGGGCCGGGTACCGTTCGAGTCGGTGACTTTGAAGCTGAGCGCGTAGCCGGGGGCGGAGTATTTCGTATTGAGCGGCAGGGTCAGGCTGAAGGGATCGCTGGCGGTGACATAGGTTGGCTCGGGCGGCACGGGCTCGGGATCGGGCGGTTCAGGGATGGGGCGGATGGGAAAGATGGGACTGACAGGCATGGCCGCTATTTCAGGCAGTATGAGCGGACGGCCTTCAATGACACCGATGGGAGGCCTGTCGATGATGCCGATGGGAGGATGCCAGTCAATCGGGCGGCGCCATATATGGATCGCGCGCCAAACCTGATATTGGGCAGTGAGCGCGAGCGTTGCGCCTCCGGTCTGGAGATTGCTGTAGGCGACGAGCACCTGCGCGCCCAGCAAGGCATTGAAGGTGAGAGTGAGATTTCCGCTGGAATCGGAGCTGATGGCGGCGGTATAGGTGCTCTGCTGAACCTGTCCGCTGTGAGGATCGTTGGCGGTGGTGGTCAGCGTGACGGTGAGACCGGTGAGGGGGATTTCCTGAAGCTGCTGTGCAGGATTGGCGGCGTGGAATGCAGTCACATCCGGCGACTCGACCTTGTCGAGGGTGAGTGTAAGGGTCGCCTGGTAATAGGGGTTGCCGTCGGAGTCGATGCGCTGATTTCCGGCAGCAAAGGAGAAGCCGGCGTCGATGTCCGGTGCGAGTTGATAGCTGGGCAGGTACCAGCTGAGCTGGGGGTTGTAGCGATCTGTGAAGACGTTGCCGCTCTGGGTGGACTCGAGCGGAAGGTTCTGTTCCAGGGTGACCGGAATCCAGATCCCGGTAATGGAGTTCGTTCCCCGAATGGGGATGCGGTCGATTCCTATAAGGACGGGATCGACCGCGGCCTGCCCGGTTGCCATCGCCGTGCTCCTGGGGTTTTCTGGAGTTACCTCGCTGCGCCCGCGAGACTTCCGGCGAGCATTTGCTTCTGGTAGTTGAGGATGTACTTGTTAATGGTGGCAACCTGGTCGGGCGGCGCCTGCGGCAACTGCAGGCTGAGCAGCGGATTGTACTTCACCCGTCCCGGCGGCAGAGGCACGGTGATGGGCTGGTCGGTCTGGTAGACGATTGGATTATCGGTAAAGTTCGGGCCCTGCACCGTGACCTGAACGGTGTATTGGAAGGATGTCTCGCCAACATATTTGTCCGAGAATATTTCCCAGATGGCAGCTTTCTGATTGGTGTTGGTGATTGTGATGCTGTCGTTGCGAGCGCCGAGTGTGGTGTTGACGACGAGAGTTACAGCGGCGGGCAGAGGACGGCATCCGAAGCGCACAAAGAGGTACCCGACGGCGTTCATGTCGAGGACCGGCGTGTGATTGTTATCCGTAGTAGTGGTGACGTATTGGGTCTGGTTGTTGGTCAGATCGACGCGCGGATCGTTTCCGTCGAAGATGAGCGTTTTGGTGACCTGCACCTGATCGGAGGGCCACTGAGAGATGGAGTTGGTGGTATCCAGCTTCATGAATGAGATGTTGATGACATCAGCCGGATTGTTGGAACTCCACTGTGCCAGCCCATCGGTCCCTGTCTGCTGACCAGTAATGTAGTGGTATCCCTGACCGAGTGTTTTGAGGTTGACAGTGTTGTTGGCGCCGAGGGGTTGATCGTAGTCGGGATAGCTGACAGACACCATCGCGGACATGATGGGGTCGGAGAGATTGGTGCCGTCGGGCAGGGTTTCGTGCCAGTTGATCGCGTTGGTCGCTGCGACCTGAATCTTCTGAAAGAACTGGCCGATATCGATGATGGCCAGGTATTTGCTCAAATCGGCTCGGACGGCGGGCATCAGGTCGGAGAGGTCACCTTGCTTGCCGTCGGTTATGGCGAGCGAGGTGTCGAGGGTGAGGGTCTGCTGCACATGCATCGACCGTTCCTGGTAATTCGCCTTCATGGAGACTGCGGCGCCCCCAAAGATGCTGCCGAAAACGGTTTGCTGAGCTTGGGCATCGCCTCCATCGGTCGGATTCCAGTCGAAGATAAAGTCCTTGACCCAGTTGACGGCATTGGTCTGCATCTGCTGGACCTGCTGCATGATGATGTTCTTGAGGTCAGCGGGAATGGCTGCCTCATCGATCTTCATGACGGTGCTGATTGAGCCATTGGTGACGCATTGGGACCATGCCGCCTGAAAAGAGAAGTCAGTGAAGAAGCCGCTCGCATCGACAGCCATGGAAAAGGACTTGTAGGTCTTGTCCATGTCAATATCGACATCCACTTCGCAGGTCGGCAGGTAAAACTGCTCGGTGAGCTGATAGTTGACCGTGAAAGGCGGGGTGGTTCCGGCCTTCAGCGAACCGGCGATCACACCCGCGGCATATTGATTACAGCTCACCAGGAAGCTGCTGATTCCGGTCGCCTCGATGCTTCCCTTTTGCGCGGACTGGGCTGACAGCCAGAGGGGCGAAGCCGGGCTGTTGCTGCCGCCGGGCGCGCTCTGCAGGACGAAAATGGAGACGTCGTTGCCCAGGATTGGAACGATGCCGAGGATGGGATCGACTTCGTTCTGGCCGAAAACGGGCATGAATGCGAGCAGGCCGCCGGGTATGGGACCGTCAAAATGCTGGCTCTTCAGTGCAGAGGTTGCGTTCTGGATCACATCCGGGGGAATAGCAAATGTGGTGGAGAAGGCGCAGAATCCGCCGCCGACCTCGACATCTCCCGAGCCTGTTCCCTGACCCGGATTGACTCCGATGGTGTCTTCTGAGGACTCAAGCCCTTTGAAAACCGTCATCCCGAAGTCAAAGTCTGCGGGGTCGTCCTGTCTTTTGGCCACATAAATACGTTGGGGCATGAAATAGTACTGCTGGGGCAGGCCGTTTTGTTGAAGAAGGACGTTATTGGCGTCGGGAAAAATTTCGAGCTGGTAAGGAACCTTGTCGGCACCCGTGACGGTGACAAAGATGCGGTCGGCGCTGAGGAGCGGACCGAGAGGGGTAACGGCGCTATCCATAATGCCTCCATAGACACTGAGGTGCGTGAGTGGAGCGGCTGACACACTCGCCAGCCGGGGGGTGAATGTTAACGTTTGGCGGCCCGCCGCCAACGGTTCAAAACCGAGCGGCCTGAGCGAAAGAAGGTGCAGCCTGGAGACCGCAACTGTATATACCCGGATAGTGATGGTTGTAAAGAAATCGTTTCAGAGACAGAACGGGGGAGGGTCCTGCGCTGGGCAGGACCCTCAGCGTCCACGAACCGTTCGATACGTGCACAGACGCAAGCGAGACGCGGACGCGCATCCATAATCCATTGTTCCGGCAATCGTGTGGAGCGTCACTTTGCGGTTAAGCTGCGACTTATCTTTACGGCCTCTAAATCGCTGCTTTTGAGGAACATCAGCCGGATTGAAAGCTCAGAAATTCCATTCGCCGGAGGCTATTACTGTTTCGGACCGTCTTCCTGCGGAACCTCCTGGCCCTCGCCGGGGAACGGCCATTTGCGCTCGATGGGCTGCATCTCTTCGCGTGTGGCCTTGGGTACGTTGTCGATCTTCAGATTTTCGAGCACGTGCACGCCGAGCTTCCCGGCGCTGGCGATGTCAATGTCGCCATCCTTGTCGAGATCGACGGCGATGAACTGCGTTCCCGCGGTAGCGGTTCCGTTGACGGAGAGATCGTAGCGGGTGAATACGGGGTCGGCGGCTGGACTGGCGATACGCATGGTTTCGACGGTACCGGGAGTGCTTTCCGTCGATCCATACTTGGCCGTAGCAAGCTGGGCCTGCGTGGGCAGTTTGTAGGCATAGACGACGAGGGGATCGTAGGAGCCGGGGTCGTTTCCATTGTGGCCACGGTAACGCTTGCCGGTAATGAGTTCGGGCTCGCCGTCGCCGTCGATATCGGCGAGCAGAAGAGCGTGCGACTGAGAAAAAGACTCGTCGATGGTGTGGCGTATCCAGAGGGGCTTGTCGGGCGTGCCTGCCTGCTCAAGCCAGTAGAGTCCGTACCCGTGGCCCTGGCCGTAGATGACGTCCATTTTGCCATCGTGGTTGACGTCGTAGCCGAGGATGGGAAAACCGGTGTCGCCGAGGTTCCAATCCCCGTGCCACTTCCACTGGTCGTTGTCGGCGTCGACCTGCTCGAACCATCCGTGGGTGGTGAGGACGTCGGCTTTGCCATCACCGTTAATATCAGCAACACCGATGCCGTGGCCGTCCTGCTCCTTGCCTCCAAGGTGGTGGACGCGCGGCTTGTCTTTGCTGAAGTCGATCCAGATGACCCCGGAGCGGTTGTAATGAGCGAGCGCGAGGTCCGGCTTGCCGTCTCCATTGATGTCGAAGAAGGCTCCGCCCTCGGTATCGTAACTGTCTGTGATCTTTTCTGCCTTCCACATCTGGCCGGACATGGTGGCTTGCGTGCCCGGATTGCGGTACCACCAGACGCCGTTGGAAATCCAACCGGTAGTGACGAGATCGGGCTGGCCATCGTGGTCGACGTCGACGATCCACTCGCCGCAGTCGGAGACGAACTCGCCGTGGGTGCCGACGGTGCGGAACTGATGCTGCTTCCACGCGCCCCCCTGCGCGCCGGGATTTTCGTACCAGTAGGCTCCGCTGAGCAGGTCGGGAAAGCCGTCGCCGTTCATGTCAAGCAGCGAGATGCCCTCGGCGTGGTCATTGCCGAGACGATGCGAGAGGAAGGCAATGCGGGGCTCGCCGCCGGGTCCGTTGCCGGGGTGCTGCATGCGGTACTCGGTGGCATGCGCGGGGTCCTGGGCGTAGGCGAGAGGTGAAAGCAGGAGAAGAAGTGGGATGAGGCGCTTCATTGGTTGTGGACTCCGTTGGGATCTGATGTTCTAAAAGCTTCGACAAAAGCAGGTCCTTCGACGTCGCCTGTGGCGATGACACTACCACAGGCTCCGCTCAGGATGACTCCTAGGAGAGATGTGGCTCCATAATGCTTCACTCCCGGATCAAAGTTGCAATGTAACAGTTATAGTCACGATTTCTCTATCTTCATGGTTTCGGGATTCCAGTGGACGACTGTGCCCTTGTCGACGCTGAGGTTGCTGAGCAGGGCGGCGCCGGCGGCGCGGAACCCGAAAGTTGCGTCTTCGACAACCGGCTGGCGGCTGCGTACAGATTTGAAGAAGTTGTGGAAGTGATCGTAGCTGTCGGAGTATCCGGTGGGCGGAGCGAATTTCTGATAGGGCTCGGGCACCGCTCCGGAAAAGTGCTCAATGGGATATTTCTTACGGTACTCCTCGAGGTACTGCTTCTGCATGGCTTCCGTAAATGTAGAGATGGTGTAGCCGGGCTCGCTCTCGCGCGGAACCCGGCTGATGGCTACGCTCTGGCCGGCGATGATCATCTGTCCTTCGGAGCCGACGAAAATGAATCCCTCGCCCTCTTCGCCTCCATCCACGAAGTTGACACGCAGGCTGAGGTTGAAGTCCTGGGGATAATCGAAGAGTGCAAGCATTACGTCATTGGCGTCGCGTCCATCCTTCCAATAGCGCAGGCCGCCAGTGGCCAGGGCGCGCGTCGGGCCGTGGGCTCCGGTGATGAAATGGGTGCCGCTGAAGAGATGCACGAAAAGATCGCCGGCAACGCCGGAGCCGTAGGCCTTCCACTTGCGCCACTGGAAGAAGTGCTCGGCGTTCCAGGGGATCTTGGGCGCAGAGCCGAGGAATTGCGGCCAGTCGCAGGTGTCGGTTGAGGCGTCGAGCGGGATGGAGTAGTTCCAGGCGCCGATGGAGGAATTGCGGTCCCACCAAGCACTGACCATGTTGAGCTTGCCGATGACGCCTGAAGCCAGCAGCTCCTTTGCCTTGGAGTAGACAATAGAACTGACGCGCTGGCTGCCGACCTGCAGGATGCGGTTGGTGGTACGCGCGCTCTCGATGATCTCAGGGCCATCAGGATAGACGTGGATCATGGGCTTCTCGAGGTAAACGTCCTTGCCAGCTTTCATGGAGTCGATGGCAGCGGCTTTGTGCCAATGGTCGGGGGTGGCGATGAGGACGGCGTCGACGTCTTTGCGGGCGAGAATCTCGCGGTAGTCGCGTGTCGTGAAAATATCCGCGCCCCAGAGCTCCTTGCAGTGGGCGAGACGGCCGTCGTAACAGTCGGCGACAGCGACGAGCTTGACGCCGGGAACCTGAATGGCGGTCTTGGTGTCGAACTGTCCCTGAATGCCGGCGCCGATAAGAGCAAGCTGTACGGTGTCGTTGGGCGAGGAGGGTGTCTGCGTTTGGGCGGCCTGAGCAAAGGCAGGTTCAAGGCGATCGGTAATGGCAGCTGCGGCGGCGGTTTTCACAGCGGCCTCGAGGAACGATCTGCGATCGAGCATGGGCGAGGGCTTCTCCCTGAAAGTATGTTTCGGCAGCCTTAACGTGCGTGGCTGAAACCGTTAACAAAGATACACTGTCAGCGGTACAGCACGGATTGGATTGTCTCTATGGCCTGAGCTGCGATCATCGGGTCGTCCCCAAAACCATTAAGCCAAAGCACGCCGGGCTCGCGCCGGAACCAGGTGATCTGGCGCTTGGCGTAGTTGCGGTGCCCCTGCTGGGCCGATGCGATAGCTTCGGACAGGGTCATCTCGCCGCGAAGGACAGCGCGCGCCTGTTTGTATCCGAGAGAATCGAAGGCGCGGGGAGACTCGCCGTATTTCACGATGAGCCGGCGGGTTTCATTGACGAGTCCCTCGTCGAACATGGCTTCGGCGCGTGCGTTGATGCGGGCGTAGAGCGAATTGCGATCAGGATCGAGGCCGATCCGGAGGAGTCGAAAGCCGGTCAGCGGATCGCGGCCTCTCTTCCAGGCTTCCGAGATAGGGTGACGCGCAGCCAGGGAGACTTCGATGGCACGGATCAGCTTCGGCACGTCGTTGGCGTGGATCCGCGCGGCTGCGGCGGGATCGAGGCGGATCAGAATCCGGTGCAGCCACCGCGAGCCGCGAGTGGCCGCAGTTGCATCAAGGCGGCCGCGGAGGTCGGGCAAGCGCTGCGGGCCAGCGAAGAGGCCGTCGATAAGGGCGCGCAGGTAAAGCCCGGTGCCTCCGGTGACGATGGGAAGATGGCCGCGGGCGGAGATGTCGCGCAGCGCGGCGCGGGCGATGCGGGAGTAGTCTCCGGCAGTCGAGTGCTCGCTCGGAGCGTAGATATCGATCAGATGGTGCGGGACGCGGCTGCGCTCAGCGGAAGTAGGCTTGGCGGTGCCGATCTCCATTTCGCGGTAAACGGCGACCGAATCGCAGCTGACGATTTCTCCGGAGAACTTTTCCGCGAGGATGAGCGAAAGCGCGGTCTTGCCGCTGGCCGTGGGCCCGAGGAGAATGATGGCGAGCGGATCGGGTTGGGCACTCATCATTAAGAGTGATTATTTCGGGGGTGATTATTTCGCGGAGTCAGAGCGGGGCAGTGCTGAACCCCCTCGTTTCGCCTGGACCCGCTCAAGCGCCCTCACGATTTTGCGGGCACGAGTTTTCCTCAAGCCCCAAAAACCAGGAGCTCTCGACAGCCGCAGAGCAAGCTGTGGGAGCAGCCAACCGATCTTTTACCAGCGCCACCACCCCGCAGGAAAGAGGACATGCCGGTCGGCGCGCAGGAGCGCGATGACAAGAACAATTGCAGCGATGATGAGCAGTCCCGCAATCTGGCGGCGGAGCATAGGTACAGGGTACAGCCAGCAGGAAAACGGTGCGAACTAGATGGCTCTGGAGAAATGACCCCCGGATTCCTGTGCCGCAGCGCGAACCAGGGCAGGAGGAGCATACGGCAGGAAAATATTGAGTGCAGTGCCGCTCTTGGCCGCTTCAGTGCTGCTGGCGATGGTGATGCGGCCGCCACGCCTTTCAAGGAGTTGGCGAGCCACCCAGAGACCTATCCCGGTGCCAAGCGATCCTTTGGTAGTGAAGAACGGGTCGAACACTTTTGGCAAGTACTCGGTTTTGATTCCTACGCCTGTGTCCCGGATAAAGATTTGAATGCCGTCTCCGTCTGATCCGATGACCTTGCGGGTAGAGATGCTCAAGACTCCGCCTCCGGGCATCGCGTCGATTGCGTTGGCGATCATGTTGGAGAAGACCTGAAGCATCTCGCCTTTACAGACAAGGATTTTCTGCAGATCGTTGAACTGTGTTTCGACCGTGATGTGCGAGCCGATCAGCCTCGAATTGTAGACGGTGAGAACGTTCTCGATAAGGCTATGCAGGTGGAGTTCAACGGGGCGTCCATCGTCACGATAGTAGCCGAGGGTCTGCCTCGCGATGTGCGAGACACGCTCGAGCTCCTGCTCGGCAATATTCAGATAGTTTGCGGCTTTCCCATCGGCGGGAGTGTTCTGCCGCGCAAGGAAGATAAGATTCATGAGTGATTCGAGGGGATTGTTGATCTCATGGGCAATGGCGGCTGCCATGCGCCCGGTGGCGGCCAGCTTCTCGGATTCCAGGAGCATGCGCTGCATGCGTTTGCGGTCGGAGATATCGCGCGCGATTTTCGAGGCTCCAGTGACATTCCCTTTTTCGTTCCTGATCGGCGAAATGGTTACCGAGACCTCGAACAACTCGCCGCTTTTCTTCATGCGCACGGTCTCGTAATGATCGATGCGCTGACCGGCGCGCAGCTTGCGGAGGATCTCGTCCTCCTCGCTGCGGAGATGTTCGGGAATAAGCGTGAGGATGGAGCGGCCGACAATCTCTTCGGTGGAATATCCGAATAAGCGGCGTGCGCCTTCATTCCAGGTTTGAATAACGCCGTTGAGGTCCTTGCTGATGATCGCATCGTCGGCAGAATCAACGATGGCTGCCAAACGAAAGCGGCTCTCGTCCATGCGCTTGCGGTCCGAGATGTCGCGCAGGATCTTGGAGCCGCCGATTACCTGTCCGGTTGCGTCCCGGACCGGGGATATGGTCAGAGAGACGGGAAAGCGCTCACCGTTTTTTCTGAGGCGCACAGTCTCGAAATGCTCGATGCGTTCGCCCGCCCTTAGCTGGCGCAGAATTTCATCCTCTTCGTGGTGAAGTTCGGGAGGGATGAGCCTGAGAATGGGACTGCCGATGATCTCCTCAGGCATATAGCCGAAGACACGGGTGGCAGCCTCATTCCAAGAAGTGATAGTGCCATTCAAGTCCTTGCTGATGATTGGGTCCTCGGACGAGCTGACGATCGCGGCAAGATGATATCGGGGATCGGCCGGCGATACCGACGAAGGATTCGTTACTAGACGAATGGCCGAAGACTGGGAAGACAAGGCATACCCCGGTTAAGGACTGTGGGCACACTCACCCGTTTTTTCGGATGCAGTCAACAGCCAAGTGGTTTTTCGCAAACTGCTAAAACTCTTCCATGGTACTCGAAAAGCACGGAATCTCAAGATTTTGCGGCAATTCCAACCAGTTCTAGTTCGTGCCTGCCGTTTGTCGAATGTGTTCTCGAACCAAATCATCGATGTCACCGATCTTGTCGTGGATGAGATTGATTTTGCGGGCGAGGTTCTGAATTTCCAGTTCGGCACGGCGGTTCACTTCGAAGTCGAGTTCGCTGCGGAGGCGGTCCTTGGTGTCCTGGCGGTTTTGGCTCATCATGATGACCGGCGCCTGGATGGCAGCCAGCATCGACAGGATGAGATTGAGCAGGATGAACGGATAGGGATCCCATGAGCGCTTGCCAAGCACTACGTTGATAGCGC
>JAFAMZ010000429.1 GCA_019232935.1 Silvibacterium sp. | reverse complement strand
GCTGCAACAGACGCGCGTGAGCGCCGTGGCCGAGCACTATGTGCGCTTCATGGAAAACTTTCCCACGCTGCAAGCGCTGGCCGCCTCCGCCCCGGATGAAGTGCTGGCCTGCTGGAGCGGCCTTGGCTACTACCGCCGCGCGCGCATGCTCCACCGCGCCGCGCAATTCGTTGCAAAAGAACTGCGTGGAAAACTGCCGGCGACAGCGGCTGAATTGCGGACCCTGCCCGGCATCGGCGAATACACAAGTGCCGCGATCGCCAGTATCGGCTTTGGGGAGCCGGTCGCCTGCGTCGACGGCAACGTCGCGCGTGTGCTGACCCGCGTATGCGGCTGGACCGAGCGGACCGCAGCGGCAGTCAAGGTCAGGAAAGCGGCCGCCGAACTGCTTGACCGCGACAGCCCGGGCGACTTCAACCAGGCCATGATGGAGCTCGGGGCCACAGTCTGCCTGCCACGCGGTCCGCTATGCCTGCAGTGTCCTGTCACTGATCTGTGCGCCACGCGGGGAGAGCATCCGGCAGCGGCCCGAAAAAAGATGCGCAGCCAGACCGCTGCGTACGCCTTCGTTCTGCGCGCCGCCGTTCCGGACAACCGTACCGGCAGCAAACAAAAACCGGGAGCCCAGACTCACGCGAACGCTCCCGCCGTTTTGCTTGACCAACGGCCTGCGTCGGCTTCGCTGATGCCCGGCATGTGGGAGCTCCCGGAAATCGATCCTTCCAGCGTGGACGGCGGGCGGCGCCTGCTTGACGTCCGCCACGCCATCACAGTGACCAACTACTATGTGACCGTCTACGGATACGACGCCGCCATGCAGAAGTCTCTTCCCAGGCCTAAAGCCGTCCGGCGCTGGATTCCGGTACGTGATCTCGCCAGTCTTCCGCTTACCGGCCTTACCCGCAAAGTTCTCAAGCGGCTGAAGGCGTTGCCCGGATATACCGGCCCCGGTCCCGCCGTCACCTTCGAGCAGATGACACCCGAGTTGTGGCCGTAGAAAATGAATTTGCCACATTCAGGAGCACGATGAACAGCGTCTTTCCTGTCGCACTTGCCCTCGGCCTTTCCGCCGCAGCCGTATGCGCGCAGCAGAATTCCGTTCCCGCCATTCAAGGCGTTTCTGACGCAGCGCGCCAGGCCGCTGCTTCCATCGATCCCGAGAAAATTCGCGCCCATGTGCGTTTCCTCGCCGACGATCTGCTCGAAGGTCGCGGGCCGGGCACCCGCGGGGGCGATCTCGCGGCGAAATACATCGGCACGCAGTTCGCGCTTTACGGGTTGCAGCCGGCCGGCGATCACGGAACCTACTACCAGAAGGTTCCGCTCTACGCCGTACACACTATCGACGACCAGACCAGGTTCACGTTTGTTCCGCAGAATGGACAACCCATCGATCTGAGCTACGGTTCTGATTACGTCGCCAAGGACCAGACCGGAGCGGCCTCCGCGGATATTGACGCGCCCATTGTCTTCGTCGGCTACGGCATCCACGCCCCGGAGTACCACTGGAACGACTTTGCCGGAGTGGATGTGAAAGGCAAGGTCCTGCTGGTGATCGTGAACCAGCCGCCGTCCGACGACCCCGCCTTCTTCAAAGGCAAAGTGATGACCTATTACGGCCGCTGGACCTACAAATACGAAGAGGCGGCACGCCGCGGCGCGATTGGAGTGCTCATCATCCATCGCACCGATCTGGCCAGCTATGGCTGGGACGTAGTTCGCAACTCCCAATCGGTCGAAAAGTCATATCTCAAAGGCGATCCAACCGCTACGCTGAAAGCGGCAAGCTGGATTCAGCTCGACCTGGCGAAAAAGCTGTTCGCGCTTGCCGGCAAAAATGCGGAAGACGAGATTGTCGCAGCGGGGAAACCGGGATTTCACTCCTTCGAGCTGCCCGTGCGGCTCAAGGCCCATGTGGCGAGCCGGGTTCGCCAGTATGAGTCCGACAACGTAATCGCCAAACTGCCTGGAACCGCCGCCGGTGCCGATCAGGCCGTCATCTATACGGCCCACTACGATCACCTCGGCATCGATCCCAACCTCAAGGGCGATAACATCTACAACGGCGCCGCGGACAACGGCACCGGATGCGGCATTTTACTGGAGCTGGCGAGGGCCTTCTCTCAGGCCTCAGTGCGCCCTCCCCACAGCATCTTATTTGCAGCTGTCACTGCCGAGGAGCAGGGTCTGCTCGGATCGCAGTTCCTCGGCATGCATCCTCCCGTCCCCGCCGCCCAGATCGCGCTCGACCTGAACTACGACATGCTGATGCCCATGGGAATCCCGCAGTCCGCCGAAGTCAGCGGAGCCGAGCGAACCACCTTCTACCCTGTCGTCGAGAAGACCGCCAGGGCCTTCGACCTGACGCTTGAGCCGGACAAGTTCCCCTCCGCGGGCCACTATTACAGATCCGATCATTTCAGCTTCGCCCGGGTAGGCGTGCCTGCTTTCTCCGTAGGTCAGGGCACGCTCTTTGAAGGCCACGATGCGGCCTGGGGCAAGGCGCAGGCCGAGGATTACGTGGCTCATCACTACCACCAGCCCTCTGACGAGTATCACGAAAATATGGACTTTCGCGGCGATGCCAAAATGGCGCGATTCGGGTTCATTCTTGGGTGGCAAGCCTCGTCCCTGCCTGAAAGCATCGGCTGGCAGAAAGGCGACGAGTTCGAGGCCGCCCGCAGGAAGAGCGAAGGAGCTGACTAGCGGTGGTAGTGGTGCGCAGTTTTTTAATGATTCTGAGTGCGATCTGGACCTTTTCCGCCTTTGGACAGGCTACCGACCCTGCGCTCCATCATCGAAACGCGCCCCAGCCCGGGCAGCCCGCCCCCGGTACTCCCGGCAGCAAGCAAAAAGGCGCGTCAACGCTTCCCGAGACCGCTACCGGCGAGTACATGCTCGACGAAACCGGCTCAGTCATCCAGATCACCATCGATAACGGCGTCCTCGACGGATACATCTCACGCGTCGTCGAGGGACAAACCACCGCCCTCACCTATTTCTTTGACCGCACCTCTATCGACGGTAATCATCTGACCTTTACGACCAGGCCGGTCCATAGCATCTGGTACTCCTTCGACGGCGCCATTGTTCGCGGCGAGGCGGTTACGCCGCACGAAACCGGCTTTTACCGGCTGAAGGGTACTTGGGTCATGCATGCCGAAGCAGACAAAACTCAGTCAACATCCATGGTTAGCCTCAAATCCACTCCCCGCTCCTGACTGGAGATCTCGATACCTAAGAAGATTTTCTTGCACTAGCTTGAATCTTTCTAGAGCTAAGATATATCTTATATGCAACTCATGCATATCATGGGTCATTCAAAGGAGTTAAACATGTTTCACCAATCATCTAAAAAGCGTTATGAAGAAGGCAGTGCAACCGGCTGTTGTGGATCCTGGAAGCATTTTCGCGGTCGGCGCGGCGGATTCTGGGGAGAAGCTGGCGAGGGATGGGGTCGTCACGGACGCCGCCCCTTTGGCGAATTCGGCGGCCGATTTTTCGACGCCGGGGACCTCCGCCTCGTCATTCTCAGCTTTATCGCTGAAAAACCCAGCCACGGCTACGAGATCATGAAGGCCATTTCCGATCAGACCGCCGGCGTCTACGCGCCCAGCGCGGGAGTCGTCTATCCCACGCTCAACCAGCTTGAGGACGAGGGTCTGGCGACTGCAACTTCCGAAGGCGGCAAGAAGCAGTACACCATCACCGAGGCGGGAAGAGCCGAGCTGCAGGCGCAGAAGGATCGCGTCGACGAAATCCTCGGCCGGATCCGGCAGATGGGCGAGTCTTACGGCACCCGCCGCGCACCGGAGCTCATGCGCGCCATGCATAATCTCCGGCTTGCCATGCAGCTGAAGCTTGGACGAGGCGACCTGAGCCCCGAACAGATTCGGAAGATCGCCGAGGTCCTCGACAACGCAGCCAGGGAGGTCGAGCGCGTGTGACCGAAGCTCGGTGTTCCGGGATCGACACTGCCACAGAAGATTGCCTGCGGGAGCTGGAAGAAGAGAACGCACGCTTATTGACTCTCGTAGGCGAACTCCTGGGTTCTCGTTGGTAAATCGCGATGAATCTGACCGATTCCGACGCAAGCGACACCGAAACAGGGATAACTTGACCCAGTTCAGCTGAGCCCGCGGGGATTTCCGCCGAGATGCGCTCGTCCGCAATAAGCGGTCTCCGCGCCGGCTGCGCGGCCTGTGGATCTCCGATGGGCGTTGCCCATGAGTAGCCCGCACATGCGTTGCTAACCATCATCACAGTCAGAATCCCGCAAACTCTTAGAAATACAGAATAGTACATAAGCTCTCCTTGCGCTCCATGGCATCAGACATTCGGGCGTCTCACCCACCGGAACGTGTTTACATTTAGTTCCGAGTGATGACAAAGAGCAATCCAAATGCGCACCTTACTAACAGCAATATGCCACACGCCCTTCTGACTCTCACGGCCACCGCACTCCGCGCCCTTAAGAGAATGAGAACGGCGCTCACAGCCAGCGCCATCCCGCTCCAAAAGCCGCCTAGGGTAATTAAGTGCAGCATCGCGACAAATCGAAACCGTTCTGGCATCCATTTCAAGACGCAGAGCTCAC
>JAFAMZ010000381.1 GCA_019232935.1 Silvibacterium sp. | reverse complement strand
AGAACCATGCTCGTGGGTCCACAGGTATTCTATGATGCTGGAAAGCCTTTGGTCGCAATCTGTTTACCCACCCTGGGCCACGTAAGCTCCCCGGATGCACGCCCCGAAGAAAGTGCGGCTCGACAAACTGCTGATTGAGAGCGGACTCGCTCCGACACGCGAACGTGCCCAGGCGCTGATCCTGGCAGGACGCATTCTCGTTGACGAGCAGAAGATCGATAAGCCCGGCCACACCGTACCAGGGGGCGCGACTATCCGAGTGCTGGGCGACGACCTTCGCTATGTCAGCCGCGGAGGCCTCAAGCTCGAGGCTGCTCTTCGCCACTGGCAGATCGATCTCACCGGCCGTTTCTGCACCGATATCGGAGCATCCACCGGAGGCTTCTCCGACTGCATGCTTCAGCACGGCGCCGCTCGGGTGCTCGCCATCGATACCGGCTACGGGCAGATCGCCAACAAACTCCGACGCGACGCGAGAATGACTCTCATGGAGCGCACCAACGCCCGGAATCTTGTCCCCGGCGACTTGCCCCCGGGCATCAGCTTTCTCGCAATGGATGTTTCTTTCATCTCGGCGACGCTCCTGCTGCCTCCTGTTGTGCGTGCCATTAGGTCCGGTTGCGAAGCTCCGGCCAGGCTCGAAACCGTCATCCTCATCAAGCCACAGTTTGAAGCCGGCCGCGAGCATATCGGAAAGGGGGGAATCGTCCGCGATCCCGCCGCGCATCGTCTTGCTATTAACCGCTTGACGACCTGCATCGATTCTCTCGGAGCTTCAGAAATCGAAGTCATCGATTCACCCATTCTCGGTACTGAAGGAAATCGTGAATTTCTGATGCATGCGCATTTGAGTCTCCAGAGCTCCGGTCTACACTGTTGATTCATGCGTCCCGTCGCCATCATTTCCAAGCCGCAGAAGGAAGAGCTGTTTCAGCTGCTGCCCAATCTTGTGGTCTGGATGAAGGCTCACCACCTGAACCCTATTCTCGATCCGGTGAGCGGCAACTATACCCAGCAGGCCCGCATTGTGCCTCGACATGAAATGCCTGCCGAATTGCCCTCTCTTGTCATCGTGCTCGGAGGCGACGGCACCCTGCTATCAGCGGCTCGCATCTTTGCCAAAACCGAGACCCCTATCCTGAGCGTGAATCTCGGCTCACTGGGCTTTCTGACTGAGACCCGCCTCGCTGACCTTTATTCCACCCTGGATGGCTGGTGCAACAACTGCTTTACCACCGACTCGCGCTCGATGCTCCACAGCGAACTCTGGCGCGACGGCGAGCTCTTCGCCGGACACGAAGCCCTGAACGACGTTGTCGTGGCCAAGGGCGCTATAGCACGGATGGGCGACTTCCGCATTCATCTTGACGGCCAACTCGCCGCCTCATTCCGCGCTGACGGCGTCATTATTTCCACACCCACCGGATCGACAGCCTATTCGCTGGCCGCCAACGGGCCGATACTCTTGCCCAATGTTGACGCACTTATTGTCACACCGGTTTGCCCGCACCTTTTGACTCTTCGTCCCATGGTGGTCCGCGGAGAAACCAATATTGCAGTGAATCTTATCGGAGTTCCCGATCAGACCTATCTGACCATCGATGGCCAGGAGGCGATTCTTATGAAAGTCGGCGACGAACTGCACTGCCGGCGCTCAGTCCATACCGTAAAGCTCGTCCGCCTCGGAGCAACCGGCTTCTTCGATGTGCTCCGCTCCAAGCTCAAGTGGGGCGAAAGATAAAAGCAGGAATGAACTTGACATCGCGCGAGGCCGCACCCATTCTTCGCTGACCGCTGACCGCTGACCGCTGACCGCTGACCGCTGACCGCTGACCGCTGACCGCTACCCCTTCGTCAACTCCTCCAGCAGCACCTTCGCCTTTGTAACAAGAGTGTTCGCCCCATCGAGATCGTCCTGGTCAAGGGCCTTTCTTGCCTTCGTCAGAAATGTCCGAATTTGGGTGGCCGTCTGCTGTTCGTCCGAAGTCAGGGTGCGTTTGATGCCAGTGAGGCCATTCTCGATATTGGTGATCTGATCCTGGATCTGTTGGCGATTGTGCGTGCTGCTGCCCTCGCTTCCGCTGGTGAGCTGCCCGATCGGTGACTGGTCTGGTGCCTTTGCCGACGACGCCTCCTCCACACCGGCAGCAGCTCCGGTGGTCTCCTTTGCCGGTTGAGCCGCACCAGACTCGATTGGCTTCGGTTTGCGTCGTGACGCCCGCGTCGGCTTCGGCGCAGGTTTCTGTTGCGCCACATCCGAACCTGGCGCCTTTACCTCGACCTGCCCCGGCTGCGGAGGCTGTGGCAGCGATTCCTGCTTGGCAACGTCTTCGGGGGTATACACCGTTTTCTCTGGTGCGGAGGGCAGGGCAGCGGTTTGCACCTTGTGCTTGCAGCCCGCAATCCCGAACACCAGCAGGACTGCCGCAATCTTGCCTGCGGAGTTCATCTCCGTCGTTCCTCGACTACCAGTGAATTTGCTTCAACGGCGCCCCGTAGCCTTAGATCCGTCAGGCCCGATGTCGGTACGGATAAAGTGAAGGTCGATCCCTGCCCGACCTTCGATTCTACGTCAAGCTGTCCATGGTGCAGCTGCAGAATTCTGTACGTCATCGCCAACCCGATGCCGCTGCCATCCCGCTTCGTCGTGAAGTATAAGTCGAAAATTCTGGGCCGGATCTCCTCGGGAATACCCTCCCCGTGGTCCTGCACTCTTATCACCGCGTTACGTCCATCCTCAGTAAGGCGCACAGACAACTCACCGCCATCTGCCATTGCCTGTGCACCATTCAACACAACATTCAGCAACGCCTGCTTCAACAGATCGGCATCGACCTTTACCATCACAGCATGATCCGGTAATTGACTCGACACTGTTACGTTATAGGACTCCAACCCTGCTGACGCCAGCAGCAGCACGCTCGAGACGATCTGCCGCATGTCGTGGTCCACCAGCTTCAGCTCCACCGGCCTTGAGAAATCCACCAGCGTCTGCACTACCCGATCCAGCCGCTGAATCTCGCTTTGGATAATCTCTAGGTGCCTGCCTGCCGTCGGCTCTCCGCCGACCTTGCTACGCAGAAGTTCCAGGTGGACCACGATCGCGTTTATCGGATTCTTCACTTCATGGCCTACTCCTGAAGTCAGCCGCCCGATCGCCGCCATGCGCCGCGAAAGCTCAAGTTCGCTCTCAATCTCGCTCACCGACTCGACGTCATGCAACGTGAGCAGCGCGCCCAGTGACCGCGCGCTGTCACCCTGATCGTCGTGGATGAAGTCCAGCGAAAGCTCCAGCCTGCGGCCGGCCTCAGTTGTGATTTCCTCCTGAACGATCGACATTCCGGCATCGAACGCCTGCCGCACCGTTCGGCCCAGCAGGCTCTCGCGATCGAAGATCTCATGGACCTCCGCTCCCAGCAGCTGGTCCCGGCTCACGTCGAGAAACCGCTCCATCGATCGCGAAACCAGCACGGTACGCGCATCGCGCGTAAACAGCATGATCCCGTCCTGCAGGTTCGACAATATCTGGTCAAGGTTTTCCTTCAGCGCCGAAAAAACTTCCTCGACATTCTTCATCCGGCGGCCCAGCCGTTCGATTTTGTGCGACACCTGAACCACGGCGTCCGAAGATCGGCCCGCCTCCAGTTCTCCCGCCGTTTCCGCCTCTGCCTCTGCCTCGGCCTGCGCCAGCGCGTCCAGTCGCGAGCTGATCTGCGCCAGCGGCCTCAGCGCAAGATTTGAAACAAAGGCGGCCGCAATTAATGAAATCAGGATAGCCACTGCGATGTATATGACCGCGCTGCTCAGAAGCGGAGTGACCTCGAACCTTCCAAGAAACGTCGTCCTGATTCCGATGTGGATCGTGAGGAAGCGCCGCCCTTCACGGTCGAGAACCGCTTTTACGTCATACACCTGGGGCTTCCCGAAGATGACATTAAGTGTCCCCACAAATGAACTCTTTTGCAGGGAAGCGTAATCGGGACGGTCCCCGGGCAGGGCTTTATCTTCTAGCCCGGCATCGGGTGCTGTAACCAATGCTGTGCCCTGATCGTCGACAATGGCGATATCGGATACCGTTTCCGCATACCCAAGCGTCGTATTTATAAGCGAATTCAACACTGCATCTTTGCGCAGAGCGTTCGCAACTGCCGCCCGTACGGCGTCGGGATTTGTTGCGTCCACATCCTTGGGCACGCCGCTTACGATCGCCGCTTTGGTTGCGAAAACCAGCTCATCGGCAATAAGCTTCGCCGATTTATAGGTCAGATCAATTCGCTGGTTCAACAGCTGCGTCAGATACACCCATGACAGCGCGGTCGCCACCAGAAAGACCAGTGCGCCGATAGCAAGCGCGATTTTGGTCTTCAATCGCATGCTTGAAGAATCCCCGTTGGCCAATGAGTGAGAAAGGCTTACTCCGACGGGACGGACTCATCCTTCAGCTTCTCATAATCCTTCAGCTTGTTGTGTAAAGTCTTCAGGCTTATGCCCAGGATCTCCGCTGCTCGCGTCTTGTTGTTGTTCGTTGACTCAAGGGTCTTCAGAATCAACCGGCGCTCTCCCTCATCCACCGTCGCACCCACTTCCACCTGGATTGCGTTGGATGTTACCGCCGCTTCAGGCTGCATGCGTACCGTCTTTGTGCCGAATCCCGGCGGCAGCTGTCGCGCCTCAATCTCAGTTCCTCCACACAAAACAACAGCCCGCTCGATGGTATTGCGCAGCTGACGAACATTGCCCGGCCAGTCGTAGGCCATCAACCGCGACATCATATCCGAATTGACTCCCGTCACCTCGCGGTTATGCTTCCGGTTCATATCAACCAGCATTGCGTCGACAATTTCCGGAATGTCCTCCTTGTGCTCGCGCAGTGGCGGCATGTGAATGTTAAACACATTCAGCCGATAATAAAGGTCGCTCCGCAACTGCCCGTTCCCCACCGCAGTCTCCGGATCCTGATTCGTCGCCGACAGCACCCGCACATCGACCGGCGCCTCCACTTTGCTTCCCAGCCGCCTCAGTTTTCGCTCCTCGAGCACGCGCAGCAGCTTGGCCTGCGTGCCCACCGGCATCTCGCCTATCTCGTCAAGCAGCAGCGTCCCTTCCTCTGCGAGTTCAAAACAGCCTGCGCGCCGCTCCAGGGCGCCGGTAAACGCGCCTTTCTCATGCCCGAAAATCTCACTCTCGATCAGTGTCTCCGGAATCGCCGCGCAGTTCACCGCCACAAAAGGCTTTGCCTTCCGCGGACTGAGGTCGTGCAGCGTGCGCGCCACCATCTCCTTGCCGGTGCCGCTCTCGCCAGTGATCAACACTGACACGTTCGACGGCGCTACGCGTTCGATTAGCGCAAACAGCTCCTGCATCTTCTTCGACGACCCCACCAGCGAGCCCAGCAGCCCCGTATCGCGCAGCTTGCGCCGCGTTACCTCAAGCTCGCGCTCCGTCTCCCGCTGACGCGTCGCGTTCATCAGGATCGTGCGCAGCCGGGTCGCATCCACCGGCTTCTGGATAAAATCGTAGGCGCCCATCTTCATCGCCTCGACCGCCAGCTCGATTGACCCCTGCGCCGTCAGTACCACCACCGCCTGGCTCTGCTTCAGTTCTCCAAGCCGCTCCAGAAGCTCCAGCCCATCCATGCGCGGCATCTTCAGGTCCGTTACCACTATGCCCGGCTGCCACGCCTGCACCCGCTCGAGCGCCTCCACCCCATCGCGCGCTGTCTCTGTCCGATATCCCCACCCCGACACCAGCTCCGCCAGCCCGGTCAGAGCGTGCACCTCATCTTCAACGATCAGAACCTTTTCTTGCATTGTCATTCAATATCCGGGAACCCACTACCTTGTATCATGCGCCCGCCGCGGCGCGGCACTGACAGATGAGCCAAAAAGAATGCCGGAGACGGGTATCCTGATTCTTATGTTGGACTATGAGATAACGACGCGGCAACTCAACGAACTGCTCGTCGCCCGAAACTCCGAAGAAGTCGTCCTCCTCGATGTCCGCGAGCCCTGGGAATTTCAGGCGGCCCACATCCAGGGCAGCACCCTCATACCCATGGGAGACGTCCCCTCGCGCGCATTCGCTGAGCTCGATCCCGAGGCCCGGATCGTTGCCATCTGCCACCATGGAATCCGCTCCATGAACGTCGCCGTCTGGCTGCGCAACCAGGGCTTCGAAAACGCCCAGTCCCTCCGGGGAGGCATCGACGCCTGGTCCGCCGAAGTAAATCCCTCCATACCGAGATATTGAGCTTCCCGGCACTCAATCAAGCTGGCACTTAATCAGAGGGTGTCATCCTGAGCGAAGCGAAGGATCTGCGGTTGATTGCTCCGAATTGGCGAATCTCCCTGCCTTATACTTCTCTGTCATTCCTCCTCGGAAACGAGCACAGGAGCCCACATGCTCTCCGCCGCCATCGACTACGCCCGCAGCAATTACCCCCGCTTCCTCGACGAACTGAAGGATCTCATCCGCATCCCCTCCGTCTCGACTCTACCCGAGCACAAATCTGACGTGCTCGCCGCCGCACAGTGGCTTGGCCGCGAACTCACGCGCATCGGCATGGACCACGTCGAGGTCATCACTACCCCCGGACATCCCCTCGTCTACGCCGACTGGCTTCACGCGCCCGGCAAGCCCACCTGCCTCTGCTATGGACATTACGACGTCCAGCCCCCCGATCCCCTTGACGAGTGGCACTCCCCACCCTTCGAGCCCACCGAGCGCAACGGCAATCTGTACGCCCGCGGAGCCGTTGACGACAAGGGCCAGATGTACATGCAGGTCAAGGCTCTCGAAGCTCTCTTCGCCGCAAATAAAGGCAAGCTCCCCATCAACATACGCGTCATTCTTGAAGGAGAAGAAGAAGTCGGCGGCGAACAGATCGCCCGCTTTATCCGCGAGCATTCGGACCTCCTCAAATCCGACTTCGCCCTCGTCTGTGACACCGAGATGTTCGCCCCCGAGCTGCCTACACTCTGCATCGGTCTGCGCGGCTTGATTTACACCGAAATCGAGGCTCGCGGCGCAAAGTCCGACCTCCACTCCGGCATGTACGGAGGCGCAGCCCCCAACCCCTTCGTCGCTCTCGCTCAGATCATCGCTCAGCTCAAGGATGGGTCCGGCCGCCTTCTCATTCCTGGCTTCTACGACGCCGTCCGCCGCCCCAGCGACGACGAACTCCGCGCCTGGCAGCACCTCCCATTCGAGGAGGAGCACTTCCGTCTCACGGAGGTCGGCTCGTCCCGCCTCACCGGAGAGCCCGGCTACTCCGTGCTCGAGCGCACCTGGGCACGTCCCACCCTCGACGTCCACGGCATGCCCGGTGGCTTCACCGGAGCCGGAGCCAAGACCGTGATTCCCGCAAAAGCCATCGCCAAGATCTCCATGCGCCTCGTCCCCGATCAGACCCCGCAGCAGGCTTTCGCCCAATACAAGAGCTACGTCGAATCCATCCGGCCCGACGGCATCGAACTCGACGTCCGGCTCATTCACTCCGGCGACCCGATCGTAGTCGGGACAGACAATCCCTACATTCAGGCCGCCACCCGCGCCCTCAAAAAAGTCTGGGGCAAGGACACTGTCTTCATCCGGTCCGGCGGATCGATCCCCATCGTCGGTGACTTCGAGCGCCACCTGAAAATCCCTTCCGTCCTGATGGGCTTCGGCCTCCCCGACGACCAGATCCACGCCCCCAATGAGAAGTTCCACATCGCCAACTTCTACCGCGGCATCGAGTCGATCATTGAATTTATGAATGAGGTCGCCGTATGAGTACGCGAAATGAGAGAGAACCCCTAAACGGCGATATCTGGAGAGAAATAGGTCGTCAATGTCGCTGAAGTACCACTCTGGCGACGAAATTCGGAAGGGGGATCGTGTACTTCTGAGTCGAGAATCGGGTGTGATCAAATTTGTTGCAGATCCCTCTCTGGACAACCCCGATACCCAATGGTACGTGAACGAGTTCGGCGGCGGAGTGATGGTTGCCCACGAGCGCTTGGGTCCGGTGTTCATCGACGATCCGGAATCGGACGGAGATCTGGAACTCGTTGACAGAGCCGACGCTGGAAATTGATCAAATGAACGTCTTCATTCTTGCTGGCGGCCAGAGCACCCGCATGGGGCGCGATAAGGCCCTTCTCGATTTTCTCGGCCGACCTCTCATCGAACACGCCATCAGCAAGCTCCGTGCGCTCGGTTTCTCATCGCGCATCGCCGGAAGTCGCCCAGATCTTGCGGTCTTTGCTCCCATCATTGAAGACAACTACCCTGGCTCCGGCCCGCTTGCCGGAATAGAAGCTGCTCTCTCTGCCAGCGACTCCGACCTGAATCTTTTTCTGCCTATCGACCTGCCCTTGCTGTCCATCGAATTTGTCCGCTGGATGGCGGCCCGCGCCCGCGAAACCTGTGCCCTTGCCACCATCCCTTGCCTGCAGCACCATCCCCAACCCCTTTGCGCCGTTTACCACCGCGACCTGTTGTCCTGTCTTCAATCCGCCCTTGCTGCCGGAGATCGAAAAGTCATGCGTGTCGTCCAGAATGCCGCCGCAGCCGACCTCTCCAGGCTCGACTGTTTCAGTATCGAGATCATCGCCGCCTGCCTCGACTTTTCGACCACCATCCCTGTTCATCGCTGGTTTCAGAACCTGAACACCCCTGACGACCTTAAACTCGCAATACTGGAGAACTGCCCGCACATCCAATAATCTAGATGCAGGGAGCAGATTCTTGGCCACCACGCCCGACACCACAGACATCTCCATCCCCGAAGTCGAGATCATCGAGCAAGTCCCTCATCACGAGGGCGTTGCCCCGTATATCTCGTTCGATAAAGTCTCAAAATCCTTCGGAGATCTCGTCGTCCTCGATCAGGTCAGCTTCTATGTCAATCCCGGCGAGACCCTGTGCATTCTCGGGCGCAGCGGGGTCGGCAAATCCGTGTCCCTGCAAAACATCATGGGATTCCTCAAGCCCGACTCCGGCAGAATCTACGTCGCCGGCGAAGAGATCGGCCACTACACCGAAGAGCAGATGCAGCACATTCGTCGTAAAGTAACGATGGTGTTCCAGAACGGCGCCCTCTTCGACTCGCTTACCGTCGGTGAAAACGTGGCGTTTCCGCTTCGCGAGCGCGACCAGTTGGCTGACGATCAGATCACCCAAATCGTCAATGGACTGCTCGAAATGGTCGGCGTCTCCGGTATGACCGACCTGCTCCCCTCTGACCTCTCCACCGGCATGAAGCGCTCCGTCGCTATCGCCCGCGCGCTTTCCGCCCAGCCCGAGGCCATCCTTTACGACGAGCCCACCACCATGGTCGATCCGCTCATCGCCCATCTCCTCGGCGACCTCATCCAGAAGCTCAAGTATCAGCTTCGCCTCACCAGCATTGTTGTCACGCACGATATGCGCTTCGCCGAGCGGCTCGCCGACCGCGTTCTCTTCCTGCACCAGGGCAAAGCCCACTTCTTCGGCACAATGGACGAAATGAAGGCATCCAGCGACCCTGTCCTGCGACAGTTCCTCGAACTCGACGCGCTTGTACTCCCTGCGTAACCTGTATGAGCCTGATCGCGCCTCAGAGTGACTCAGCATCAAGGATGACTGCGCAAGCCACCGCCGCGGATTTCATAGGGACCTGGCGGCTCCTCGACTACTCCCTCATCCACGATGACGGAGTCGTCGAGAAACCCTGGGGAACCGACGTGCGCGGTTATTTGCTCTACTCCGCTGAGGGATACATGAGTGGCAACCTCGGCGCTGCGCGCCGCCCCCGAGGAGTCATCGAGCGTATCGCGCGCTCCTCCCGGTCGCGCCGCAACCGCCGCTACATCGCATACACCGGCCGCTTCACTGTTCAGGGAGAAACCATCACCCACCACGTTGAAGCAAGCCTCTTCCCCCTCTGGGTCGGACGCGACGAACTCCGCTACTACGCCTTCGAGGGAGACAAACTCATCCTCCGCACCGGCCCCCTCAAATCAGGACACCATACCCTCGTCGCCCAGCTCACCTGGCAGCGCGTGCGCTGAGTCCTTCGCGTAGCGTGATGCCCGTCACAGAGCCTCACCGCTCTGTTCGCTACTCTGAGTCCATCGGCAGAACTGCACTGGAGCGTTCAGCGATGCAGCTCCGATGGCCGGGCTTCTGAAGCCTGCTGAAAGGGAGTGTGCGGCATGGCCGAGAGCCCGGAAGCCGAAGAGCTTTACTCAGACTTTGTCTCCCCTGCAAACACCAGAACGTGGTGCAGACTCGCCGCTCTGTTCTGCGGAGGCGGCGCTGCAAATGAATCGGTCGCCACCAGCATCCATACCGAAGCAAGTCCCGAATTCATCTGGTGCCGGATCGCCTTTTACGAAGAAGTGCCGGGCAGACCGCCCCTGCTGCTGGATTCGCTCATGTGTCCGCTTGGAACCCAGGGCGATAAGTCTGAGGTAGGGTCCACTATTCTCTGCAAATACAAACAGGGGAGCCTTGTGAAGCGGATTACCGCCCTGAAGGTGCCCTGTCTCATCCGCTTCGATGTCCTCAATCAGCAACTCGGCATCGAATACTGCGCCATCGCACAGAGCGGTTCCTACCGCATCCGCCGCCTTCCGGTCGGTTCTGAGATCGTCCTCACCACCAATTACCGCGCCTTCCTTCATCCGCGCTGGTTCTGGCGTCGCCTGGAGCGCCTGGCCGTCCACCAGCTTCACACTCATATACTGAACGGCATACGCGAAACGGTTGCCGGAGAAAACCGAAGCCCCGCCACGCTCCCGGCAGCTCGTATCTGCCGGGAAGAAGAGACATGAGCGATATCTCGATTGCATTCCCTCCTCTGCCGTTGATTCGAATCGCGATTGCGGCGGTGTGGTTTTATGAAGGGTTCTGGTGCAAGATTCTCGGTCGCATGCCCTCGCAGGCGGAGGTCGTCGCTGCGGTGCCTGGTCTCGGACCACGATTCGGCGCGCCCTTCCTGAAGATCCTCGGCGCCATAGAAGTCGGCTTCGCTCTATGGGTGCTCTCAGGAGTAACCCCGGCTACGTGCGCGATCCTACAGGCCGCGCTGCTGATCGTTCTCAACGCCAACGGCCTCATGTGGGCGCGCCGCAGAATTCACGACCCCGGGGGCATGGTCGTCAAAAACGCCGCGTTTCTCGTGCTGGTCTGGGTCGCCGGAGCAATTCCTCAATCGAAGCCGTGAACCCCGACACTCCATGGCAAGCGGGACGCCTTGACGCTGCGCCAGGCCCGCAGCGGCTCCTTTTCGGCCAGATGTACGAGGATGCAGAAATCGAGCGAGAGACTTTCCGAGGCCTGGGCCGCATCTTCTGTATCGCTAGCGCCGGCGACACCGCGATGCTCCTCTCGCAGGAGCATGAGGTTCTCGCCTGCGACATCAACCCCGTCCAGCTCGCTTATGCCAGGCGTCATGCAAACGGCGCGCCGAGAGAAACAGGAGACGCCGATCGCGCGATGCGCTTCCTGCGCTCCTTTGCTCCCTTGACAGGATGGACCAAACAAAGGCTTGAGAGGTTCCTCGGCCTGTCGGATCCGGCGGAGCAACTGCAGTTTTGGCGCGACCAGCTCGACACCGCACGCTTCCGCGCCGGATTCAACCTGATCCTGTCGCGCCCCATGTTGCGGGTCATGTATTCGCAGCAATTCCTTTTAGCGCTGCCCCCGCACTTTGGATCGATACTGCGCGGCCGATTCGAAAAGGGAATCGCACGCCACCCCAACGCCGCCAATCCGTATATCCACGCGCACCTGCTGGGCATACCCATCGAAAGCCCTAAACCCGTCGCGACTGACATCGAGTTCGCCGCCGGAGATGCCGCCTCTGTCCTCGAAACCTGCGCGCCCGGATCGTTCGCCGGCTTTACGCTGTCCAACATCCTCGACGGCGCCGCTCAGAGCTATCGCCACCGGCTAATTCGCGCGATACGCCGCGCCGCCACCTCCAATGCAGTGGTAGTTCTGCGCAGCTTTGCGGAACCCGCAAATTCCGGCGACACCAACGACGCCGAACGCGACCGATCCATGCTGTGGGGAGTGCTGGACATCCGCAGCGTCAATTCCCTTTGACCATCGGCCTCTCACAGCAACGTTCCATTAAGTATTATCTTGGCAACCGTAAAGTAAATGATGATGCCCGTCACGTCGACGAGTGTGGCAACAAACGGAGCCGAGGCGCTCGCAGGATCGAGGCCGCAGCGGCGCAAGAGAAACGGCAGCATGGATCCGGTCATGGTTCCGAATGTAACCACCCCCACCAGAGTGAGAAAAATCGTGACAGCGACCAGCATGTAGTACTGCCCGTAGATAGGCGAGATGGACTGCCAGATTACAATCCGCAGAAATCCGATCGTGCCAAGCAGCACTCCGAGCGCAACACCCGATGTCACTTCGCGCCCGGCTACGCGCCACCAGTCGCTGACGCGAACTTCTCCAAGTGCCATCGCGCGAATGATCAGTGTCGTGGCCTGCGATCCGGAGTTGCCTCCGCTGCTGATCAGCAATGGAATGAAAAGCGCTAGCACTACAGCTTCCTCGATCTGCTTCTCGTAGTGCGTCATCGCAGTTGCAGTCAGCATCTCGCCCAGGAACAGGATCACCAACCATCCCGCGCGCTTGCGGAGCATGGCAAAAAATCCAGTCTCAAAGTATGGGCCGTCCAAAGCTTCCATTCCGCCGACCTTCTGGATGTCCTTCGTGTCCATTTCGCGAAGCACATCAATGACGTCCTCGGCGGTAACGATGCCTTTCATGCGACCCTGTGCATCGACGACGGGAATCGCTTTCACGCCATGTTCCGTCAGCAGATGAGCGATCTCCTTCTGGTTCGCGGTATCGGAAACTCTAAAGAGCTTTCTCGTCATCACCTCGGCAACTGTTTTTTCCGGCTCGGCGCGCACGAGGTCCTTGAGTGACACTACCCCCAGCAGTTGCTGACTGTTATCGAGCACATAGGCGTAATAGATCATTTCTACCCGGCTCAATTGCTGCCGCAGATAAGTGATCGCCTGCTCGATCGTCTCCTCGGGCCGAAGCCGCGCGAATCGTGGATTCATCAAGCCACCGGCCACGTCCTCGCGATAGTCGAGCAGGGCCTTCGTCTCCTGCCGCGTGATGTCGTCCATCAGCTCCATAAGGCCCGCTCGTTCGCCCTTTGGAGTCTCCTGAATCAAATCCGCCGCATCGTCCGGGGCCAGCAGCCGTACGAACAGCCGCCGCTCCGCGTACGGGAGCGCCAGCAATAGCTCGGCCTGTGCCGGCGCATCGAGGGCCAGGAAAAAATCGTCCATGTATTCGCGCGGCAATTCCTGAAAGGATTGTCTGCGCTGCGATCGGCGGAGGCGAGCCCATCGGTCCAGCAATTCATCGGAGGGGGTAGTTTCTTCGATCATAAGGGCGTCCTTACTTTGGCGGAAGCGTTCTTGATATCGAGCAGCCGGCTGCGTTAGTCCGAATGTCAATGTTGTTGATTCCGGGCGCTGTAGTGCTGCTGGTCTGCGGAGGCTTGTTGTACCCCGGCGCTCAGCGTGCATTTGTGTCACTTGCCTGAGCAGACCCAGAAATAAACCCATTGCGAATCTGGGAATTGCACCAATGCGCCACACATTCCCGAGACACACGGACCCTTTGAGAACAGGGACCGATTTTCCTTGGCCTTTGCTAAGGGAGTATGAATTTTCTTTTTTCGTGGAAAAATAGCCGGGTCAGGGCCCTCCAACAACTTTCCAAGCTTTCTCAAACCCGGCATAAAAGAGGGAAAGACGCCTTCCCGCCAGCCTCCGGCAACGATCGAAGCAAAGCGTATAAGCCACTTGAATTGTGGCGTTTGGATGGCGATTCACTGCCATTGACGGGATTCCGCATCGATTCCAATCCATCTTTCAGTGCTTTCAAACGACATTAACCTTCCACGTGGCCTACGTTGCAATTGCTGACGCCGGAAAAACCCCGAGTCGCCGGGGCGATCGGCCCTCCCGAGTCCGGCGCAGCGCTGATTAACAAGGAGACACGACCATGAGCGAAGAGAGGTATAACAAGACCGCCTCCAGTCCAGCCGCCGTACCGCCGGAAACCACTGGCGTGGTAGCCATCGACCCGGACGTTCCGATCACGGCCGACCTCCCCCAACTGCCTGAGCTCCGCGTCCCCGGATCCGCCGGCGTAGTGCAGGCCATTGACTGGCGCTCCGCACTATCGGCAGCCAGTCTGGCCGCTTTTCTCGCCGCTATTACAGGGATCGGTTGCGGAGCGAGCTCCCCAGCCCCCAAACCCTCACCGGCCATTCCATTCGCCGGATCGACCCAAACCCTGGACGCCTCAGCCAGCCACAACTCCGGCCCGGCCCTCAGGTAAAACCGCTGCCCCGGTCTCCTCCGCGTTCTGCTCTCTCCGGCCAACCCGCCCGCGAATGCAGAACTCGGAGCTCTTGATCCGGAATCACTGATCGAAAGGAGATTTGTCATGCCTTCTGAAGCGAAAAAACAACTGGAAGTGTGCTGGATTCTGCGGGGCGGCTGCCTTCGCATCCAGTGGATCGCACAATTGCCCGAAAACTTCAACGATGGCCATGCAGAATCAACCATCGCGCAGCCCGAAAGAAAGGCCGCATAGGAGTTGCGCTGTCCACCCGATAACCTTCATCCCCACGCAGGAGCACAACAT
>JAFAMZ010000339.1 GCA_019232935.1 Silvibacterium sp. | reverse complement strand
ACCCGTGGACTTCGTCGACACCAATGGTGGAGGCGATTACTACCATGCAGGTAGCCTGCTCGCGGCCCTCGTCGATCAACACAGTGGATATGACCCGAATGCCACCCCTGATTGCAATTGCCATCAGTATGCCCAGGTTCCCACCATAAATTACTTCGAAGATGTCTTTCCCTTCATGGCCAACCTCGATTATCAGGGGCAGAGCGCAACGCAAGCGATTTACACGCACGAATGGTCGCCAGATCGCTCAAACCTGGGCGTGATAACCGGTCTCGCGAATATCGATTTCTATTGCGTGTATGGCTGCCCCGCCGGTTGGGTACCGCATTTCTGGCAGGATCAGTTCTCCTCGCTTTATGTGCTCTCGAGCATTGGCATGAGCTATTACAACGCCGGTCAGTTGCTCCTGCGCCATCCCACCAGCCACGGGGTGAGCTTCGATTTCAGCTATACCTTTTCCAATTCCATCGATATGGGGTCCGATGCTGAACGCGGTACCGAATTCAATGGACACGGCGGCAACTTCAGCAACATCTACAATACTTGGAAGCCCTACCTTAACCGCGGCCACTCGGATTTCGATGTCCGTCACCTCATCACCACCGACTGGGTCTATCAGCTTCCATTCGGCCAGGGCCAGAAGTTCGCCGGCTCCGCCGGCACAGCCCTCAATGCCCTGATCGGAGGATGGCAGTTTCCCGGGATCATCCGCTGGTCGTCCGGGCTGCCCTTCGGCCTGTTCGACCCCGGATGGTCCACCAACTGGCAGCAGCAGAGCTTCGCAGTCGTTACCGGCAAGGTGAAGATGAAGAGGCAGGTCCTGAACGGGTCGCCGCAGGTCTTCGCAGATCCATCAGCCATCAACAACGGGACCACCACCGGAAGCCCGATTCGCTTCTCCTACCCCGGAGAAGCTGGAGAGCGCAACAACTTCCGCGGAGACGGCTGGTTCGGAATCGACACCGGCCTCAACAAGACCTGGCAGTTTAGAGAATATGGGTCCTTGAAATTCGATTGGCAGGTCTTTAACGTCACCAACAGTGTCCGGTTTAATACCAATCCCATAACATCCTTGACCGCCGGACTCTTGAGTGGGAGTTTAGGTTCCTATAGCGCCATGCAGAACGCGCCGCGCCGCATGCAGTTCGGCCTCCGTTACGACTTCTAAGCGCAGCAACCCAAAGGGCCGGAGATCGCCATCGCATTTCTCTGGCCGATCATTTCGTCCACTTCAGCTATAATGGTTCTAGGAGAAGACCCGGGAGTCGCCCGGGTCTTTTTGCTGTGGGCCGGAAATTCCCATTCTGGAATCTTGCCAGGAGTGAACGAATCGTAAGTAGCTTGAAATGAGAAATATACGTGCAAGTTTCTCATTCCGGAATACTTGTCGGCACCTGTACTCTAAACCACCTGCAATCAGAAACTTACCATCCCAGAGGGGGGAGGGGTAGCCCTCGCTTGGTTCCGTCGTTCTGCCTCCGTTTCTTGCATCTAACCTCTCCAACGGGATGCGCATTGCCCGGCCGGAATCCATTTGGTACCATCCGGTTTCCGGTAAAACTCCCAGCAGCCTCCCGGCCCGAGAAGGAGAAAAAGACAATGGCAGAAGAAACTCAGTCAAGTGGATTTAGCTGGTTCCTTGCAGGACTCGGCATCGGTGCTCTCATCGGCGTCCTCTACGCTCCCAAAGCGGGCCGCGAAACCCGTGAAGACTTGGCCAGCAGCGCCCGTGAAGGCACCGAGTACCTGCGCCAGCGCTCGCGCGAAGCCGCCGACCAGATCAATCAGATTGTCGATCGCGGCAAGGCTCAGATGGGCGAATACGTCGATCGCGGCAGGGAATACGTGGACCGCACCCGGGCGCAGTGGGACGATTTCGTAACCCAGGGACGCCAGTTCGTCTCCGACCAGACCGACAAGGTTTCCGCGGCCGTCGATGCCGGGAAAGAAGCCTACAGGCAGACTGCAGCGACTCCAGCGGCCGCGACCACAGTGAACGAACAGGCCCCGCTCTAGATCCCAGGCCCCGCTTTAAATTCAGGAGCATCCGGCGCGCCTGGCGCGCCGGGTCGGGAGCAGCCATGCATTCGCAACTACCACCCGTCTACTACATCATTTTCACCGGAATCACGTGCTTTGGCGTCCTGATGCAGGCCTTCGTTCTTCTCGGGATGTTTCTTGCTCTCAGGAAGACGATGGCAACGGTGAACAAAATCACGGAAGAGTTGCGCCCGCACATCGTTCCGATCGTATCCACCACGCGGAACGTAATTGAGGAGTCCGCTCCGACAATCAAGTCCGTGATCAGGGAATCAGCCCCAAAGGTCAAAGTTGCAGTGAACAATGTGGTCGAGGTCACTCACAAGGTACGCACCGAGGCGGATCACGTCGCTGCGACGATGGACGAAATCCTGAAGAAGGCCAATGCCCAGGCTAATCGCGTCGACCAGATGGTCACAGCCAGCATCGACTCAGCCAGCCATGCGACACACGCCGTTCAGCACGCCGTTTCGATGCCGGTCCGTCAGGCTTCGGCAATCTTTGCCGGACTGAAGGCGGGCTTCGATGTGCTCCTCGGCCGGAATCACCGCAACTATCGCCCCGTGGACGACGGCTACGGAGAATAGTCAGACAATCCAGCCGCCGCCGACCACTTCATCTCCGTCATAGAACACAGCCGCCTGCCCAGGTGTGACGGCTCGCTGAGGCTGGTCGAATGCCGCCTCTGTCTCGTCGCGCCCGCTCATGCGGAGCACGGCCCATGCCGGTTCATGCCGGTGGCGGATCTTTACCTGCACGCGCATCTCGCCCTCAAGGCGGGGGACGGAGATCCAGTTCAAATTGCGCGCGCGCACCGTTTCCGAAACCGCCTCATCGCTTCCGCCCACCGTCACCCGATGGCTCGCCTGATCGATTTGAAGCACATACAGCGGAGTCGGCGACGACACACCAAGTCCCTTACGCTGGCCGATGGTGAAGTTGTGAATTCCGGTGTGACGGCCGATCAACTCTCCCGATGCCGTCACCAGTTCGCCCGCGGTATCTGGAATCTCCTCGCCCTGCTCGTCCAGATATGCATCGATGAAGCGCTTGTAGTCACCGCCCGGAATGAAGCAGATTTCCTGCGAATCGGGCTTCGCAGCCAGCGCCAGTCCATGCTGTGCGGCAATCTCGCGCACCTCTGGCTTGCGATGCCAGCCCAGGGGAAACAGCGTCCGCGAAAGCTGCTCCTGTCTCAGTCCAAACAGGAAATAGGTCTGGTCCTTTGTCAGGTCCGCTGGGCGCTTCAGAATCCACCGGTTCCGCGCCGAATCGTACTCGTTCCGCGCATAGTGTCCGGTGGCGATCCGGTCGGCCCCAATCTGCCGCGCCCGCACCAGCAGCTGATCGAACTTCAGGTGGTTGTTGCAAAGCGAGCAGGGAATCGGCGTGCGCCCTGAAAGATACTCCGACACGAACGGCCGCACCACATCGCGCTCGAACCGCTCCTCCTCATTCACCACGTAGTACGGAATGCCCAGCCGCTCAGCTACCCGCCGCGCGTCGTACACATCGTCGATCGAGCAGCACCGCCCCTGCACATGCTCGGGCATGCCCTCGCGCCCGGCTAGTCGCCGCTGGTTCCAGAGCTGCAGCGTCAGCCCGACCAGGTCGTAGCCCTCGTCCTTCAGCATCGCTGCGACGGTCGATGAGTCGACGCCGCCGGACATCGCAACGGCAATCGTATTGTTGTAGCCGTAATTCACGCTGTTTCCAGTATGACAGGTATCGACCCCGCAACTTACCTCAGCGGTTTGCCAATCTCCCAGTGATGGCCGAATGGATCGACTATCCTTCCCACCCGCCATCCATAAGGCTGGTCGATCATAGGAGACACCACGCGAGCGCCGGCTGATACAGCGCGATCAAATGCAGCATCTGGATCATCCACAACCATCACCAGACGGATGCTTCCCCCGCCCAGCGTCTCGGGACTGAAGTTCTGGTGCTCAGGAGATTCGTCCGCGACCCAAAAAACTGCTCCGTTCGCGGAGAGCTGTGCGACAACTCCTCCATCCTCGCCATCAAGCCGGAAGAGCGTATCAGCACCCAGCGCCGCCGCGTAGAACTCGACAGCCTTCGCGCCCTTGCGAACAGAAAGCATCGGCTCGATTCGGCTCAGGTGTTCTGGTTCGCTCATCTACTTCAACCCAGGGTTCCGGCATTTACCGGTGCGAGCTCGCGCAGACGCGATACGGCGGCGGGAACGATATCCAGCGCCGCGTCGATCTCATCTTCGGTATTCAGTTTGGTGAGACTGAAGCGCAGACTTGCGCGCGCACGATTCGTCACCAGACCCATGGCCGTCAGGACATGCGACGGCCTCGTCGCGCCCGACATGCACGCCGAACCCCCGGAGACCGCCAGGCCTTTCAGGTCGAGCGCGATCACAAGCGCTTCCCCCTCCAGATTCTCGAATCGCAGATTCGTGGTGTTCGGCACGCGAGGAGCTTCTGCTCCATTCACGACACAATCCTCTACACGCTCGAGTACGCCCCGTTCCAGGCGGTCGCGCATTGCAGTCACTCGAGTCATCGTGCCGTCACGCAGGGCATTATAGGCCAGTTCTGCAGCTCGCCCGAGTCCCACGATTCCGGCAACGTTCTCCGTTCCGGCGCGGCGCTGCCGTTCGTGGGCCCCCCCAAAGAACAGCGGCTCGATACGCGTTCCACGGCGCACGAAGAGAACCCCTGTGCCCTGGGGCGCGTGCATCTTGTGTCCCGAGATGCTGAGCAGATCGCAGCCAATCGCCTGCACGTCGATAGGAATCTTCCCGGCCGCCTGCACCGCATCGGTATGGAACCAGATATCGGCCTCCCCGGCAATGCGGCCAATTTCCGCGACCGGCTGGATCACTCCGGTCTCGTTGTTGGCCATCATGACGCTGATCAGCTGAGTACTCGGTCGAATCGCCCGCCGCACATCATCCGGATCAACCGTGCCTTCCCCCGATACCGGCAGAAACGTCACCTCGAGACCCCGGTCGCGGAGTCGCTCGGCGGCATGCAGCACGGCATGATGTTCGATCGAAGATGTGATGATGTGATCGCCCGGCTTTACCAGCCCCCCTTGCTGTACGACACCAAAGACCGCCATGTTGTCGCTCTCGGTGCCGCCGCTGGTAAAGACCACCTCCGATTCGCGGCAGTTGATCAGCCTGGCTACGCTCTCCCTAGCGTGCTCGACCGCGGCACGCGCGCGCTGGCCGTGGTGATGAATCGAAGATGCGTTGCCGAAATTCTCAAGCAGCCACGGACGCATCGCATCAGCAACCTCCGGCAGAAGGGGGGTCGTAGCATTCGCGTCCATGTAGATGCGCCGCATATGTCTATTTTAGTCTTTCGCGTCATGCCCAATCTCTTGCTGGCTCGTCACTAATTCACGCCCCCGCTTTACCCTCTCTGATACGCTTTCTGCGCACTCCTTCGGAGGAATCGCAAATGATCCTGAAACGATGTATCGCAACGGCAGTCTGTTGCGCTGCGCTGTCTATGCCATCAAGCGCCTGGCCTCAGACGGAAAAGCCCAAACCGAAGATGGCCACCCCCAATGTTCCGATTGCCCCGAATGTCTCACTCGGTGCGCTTCTGGACCTCCTTGAGAAAGAGGTCGTCTCAGCCGCTGACGCCATGCCCGCCGACAAATACGAGTTCGCTCCCTCGGGCTCAGGAGAGTTCAAGGGAGTTCGATCCTTCGGCAGCCAGGTAAAGCACATTGCCGAAGCCAACTACGACTTCTTTGACGGATGGGGCCTTTCCGGCGCAGTCGATCCCAAGACTATCGAA
>JAFAMZ010000334.1 GCA_019232935.1 Silvibacterium sp. | reverse complement strand
CTGTTTGAAGAGATGTTTGCCGGCCATGAGCTTGAGCCGATTCCGACGCCGGCGGAGTTTGCGGCGCGCCGGGCAGAGCGGGAAGCTTCGTAGATTTTGCGGGCAGCACGCCCTTCGCTCGGCGGCAGTCCGGTACAATAGTGATCTAATCACCTCCAGGAAGAGGATTTTCCAATGACATACGTTATTGCAGAACCCTGCATTGGCACGAAGGACATGGCATGCGTGGATGCGTGCCCGGTGGATTGTATTCACCCGAAGAAGGATGAAGCTGCCAACCCTGAAGCCGAGCAGCTTTATATCGATCCCGTAGAGTGCATCGATTGCGGCGCGTGCGTGCCTGTCTGCCCGGTATCGGCGATCTTTGCGCAAGACGATCTGCCGGAGAAGTGGGCCGCCTACACCGAGAAAAACTCCACCTACTTTGGCCGCTAGCTCCTTGAATTTCCCGAGCGCGCAGCCGAGGTGCTGCGCGTTTTACGTTTAGGCGATGAAACGAAAGGCGAGATGAATCCTGAGGGACCCACAAAACGCACGCAGGTGATGCGCCTGCCGAAGCGTGGCGACTATACGGAGGAGACGATCTACAGCATTCTCGACGCTGGTTTTCTCTGCCATGTCGGATTTGTCGTCGACGGGCAGCCGTTCGTCATCCCTACGGGATACGGGCGGAGCGGTGACACGCTTTACGTACACGGCTCTGCCGCAAGCCGCATGCTGCGGACGCTGGCGGAAGGCGTGGAGGTTTGCGTTACCGTAACGCTGCTGGATGGGTTGGTGCTGGCTCGCTCGGCGTTTCATCACTCGATGAATTACCGGTCGGTGGTGATGTTCGGAACGGCGACTCTGGTGGAATCCGATGAAGAGAAGACGGAGGCGCTGCGGGTGATTTCGGAGCAGATTGTGCCCGGCAGGTGGAATGACGTTCGCTGGCCGACCGAGCAGGAGCTGAAGGCGACAAAGGTGCTTGCACTGCCAATTTCGGAGGCCTCGGCAAAGGTGCGTACAGGCCCGCCCGCTGACGACGAGGAGGATTACGCGATGAACGTGTGGGCCGGGATTCTGCCGCTTACCGTTCATGCCGGAGAGCCAGTGCCCGATCCGCGGCTTTCCACTGAGGTCAGCGCGATTCCGGAGTATCTGCTGCATTACGGCAAACGGCCGATCTGAGTGGACGACTCGGGGGTGAGGCTTCTAAGATCGAGGGGCGGCGCATGCCGCAACAGCAATTTATCCAAGGAATCGGATCATGTTCAAGCAGATAGCAGCCTTCGCGGCGGTCCTCACCTGCGCATCATTTGCTGCTGCGCAGAACGTTACGATGGTGAGCGTTCCGGCGACTCTGGAGAAAACGGTTGACGCCAAGAAGGCGAAGGCCGGCGATCCTCTCAGCGCCAAAGTATCCTCCGCCGTACAACTCAGCGATGGCACGAAGGTGCCGGCAGGCTCGGTGCTCACGGGGCATATCGATTCGGTAGCTCCGTCGGAGAAGAAGGGCGATTCGACGATGACGGTGACCTTCGACAAGTTGCAGATAAAAGGCGGCAACCAGATCGATGTAAAAGCGACGCTGGTCAGCGCGATGACTACTGCCCCGGTCAGCGGCGGAGCCTACGATGCCGGGCTGGCCCGCCAAGGCGCCCCCCAAAATACGACGAATGCGCAGAACAATCTGGGCGGCATTGGCCCACCTCATCCGATCGAAGGACTCACAGTCACCGGGTCACCTCACGATGCCTCGTCCGGGACGCTCACCCAGGCAAAGGGAAATGTGCATCTGTCGAGCGGGGTTGACCTGGAGTTCTCTGTGGCCGTGATTCCGCCCGGAGCAAAAGTGCAATAGCACGGTCCCTGTGAGGCCCAAGACAGAGCGCCCCGGATTTCTCCGGGGCGTTTTGTTTGAGCGCTGCGGCAGATTCAGAACTGGTTCCAGAGGAACTGGTTGTAGACCTCGTGGTGGAACTGTACTTCGGCCGGCTTGACGACGGTGCCGAGCTGGCGCGGGCAGCGGTCTGCCGAAGCCTGCTTTAGATCGGCGTAGCGCGCCTTCACGTCTTCGCCGCCCAGCAGCTTTGTGGTCCAAGCGGAGTTTCGGAAGTCATCGATTGCCGTGTAGATGTTGTCGGGCAAGCGGCGCTCCGAGTTGCGCAGGTCCTTGATGTCTGCGGTATCGCCATCCAGACCGGACTTGAAGATGGCCAGCAGCACCAGGTAGGGATTTGCGTCGGGGGCGACTGCGCGAACCTCGGTCCTCATGCTGCGTTCATTGCCGATGGGGATGCGGACCATGGCTCCGCGGTCCGTCGCCGAGGCATAAAGGCGGTTGGGAGCCTCAAAGTGCGGATCGAGCCGGCGGTAGGCGTTGACGCTTGAATTGAAGATGAGGCAGATATCGAGCCCATGGGTCAGAATGCGGTCCAGGAACTGCCAACCGAATTTTGCGAGCTGTTCGTCGCCCTTCGGATCCCAGAAGAGGTTCTTGCCGTCCTTGCTGACCGAAACATTGGTGTGCATGCCGCTGCCGTTCACTCCGGCTACCGGCTTGGGGAGAAACGAAGCGGTCATACCGAGATTGGTGGCTACCTGACGGCAGATGAGCTTGTAGAGCTGGATCTGATCGGCAGCAGCGACTACTTCGCCATAGCTGTAATTGATTTCGAACTGCGAGGGCGCTACTTCGGGATGGTCCTTCTCATTTTCGAAGCCCATGGCACGCTGCACTTCCGCAACGGTATCGATGAAGCTGCGCAGGGGATCGCTGGGCAGGGAGTGGAAATACCCGCCGGCGTTCACATACTCGAATTTTCCCGTCTCAGGGAAGCGGCGTTCGGCATCGACGCCGGCGAAGAGAAAGCCCTCAATCTCATTTGCGGCGTTAAGCGTGTAGCCATGCTTGTCGAACTGCTCGTTGGCGAATGTCTTCAGCAGGCCACGCGTGTCGCCAGCGTAGGGGCTTCCGTCCTTATCGATGACGTCGCCGAAGACCAGAACCTTGCCCGGTCCGAAGACATCGGCGGGGGCAAAGTACGTGGCAGTCCAGTCGATACCAAGGCGAAGATCGCTCTCACGCTGCGCCGTAAAACCGCGGATGGAGGAGCCATCGAAAGTGAGGTTCTCGTAGGCCTTGATGAGGAACTTCTTGTCGTAATCGAGCATGTGAAGACGGCCTTCTAGGTCGCAGAAGAGGACCGTTACGGCCTTGATGCCCTTGTTGTCGGTCAGATATTTCAGCCGCTCTTCCTGAATCTTGCCGGGATCGACGCGCTTTGCGCGCTGTTCCTTTGCCTTGAGATTCAGCTCTTCCAATTGCTCATACGACAAAGCCAGAAAATTACGAAGTTCAGTCGACATGGATCTCCTTCAAGATGGGTTGAGAACGCAGCCATCTCCATGGTTCCGCCTGGCTCCTGCCAGCCGGCTGCGGATGGGCGGGGTTCAGAGGTGAGAGGCTGATAATCTGGTTTTAAGACTAACGGCCCGAGCGGTAAAGATTAAGTAATATCAAAAAATGTAATTCTGGCGATTCAAAATTATTATGAGGTTGCCGAAATTTGGTGCTCGCCCAGTCTAGGACTCCGTGACTGTCCATCAAGCTGAAGCTCTTGTTCTGCGCACCTGGCCGGTTCATGAGGCCGACCACATCGTCTCGCTCTTCACGCGCGATCAGGGCAAGCTGAAAGGAATCGCGAAATCGTCGGCAAGATCGCGCCGGCGCTTTGGCGGCGCTCTCGAACCGATGACTTATGTGCTGGCCAGTTACGTCGAGAAACCCCGCCAGGAGCTCGTTCGCCTCGATTCCTGTGAGATCCTGGCTTCACCTCTTTCCGAGCGCGTTGATTATCCCAGAGCCGCGGCTCTGGCATTTTTTGCGGAGGTTCTGGAGGAGACGCTGCCTGACCACGATCCGCAGGATCCGGTATTTCGGCTCGCGTTGGCGGTGCTGGAGTTCACGCATGCCGGACAGATCTGGCTTCCTGTGACTTACTTCAGTCTTTGGATTACGCGGCTAATGGGCTGGATGCCGGATCTGGCGCACTGCCTCAGCTGCGGGAAGCGGTTTGCGTGTAATGTGGCATTTTTTGAGGCGGAGACGGATGGATTGGTGTGCCAGGAGCACCGGAATGCAGCGAGCCGGCCAATCTCGGCGGCATCCATGGCCACGGCAGAGCGCATATTTCGGAGTCCGATCGCCGGGCTGGCCACTGAGGACTGGCCGCGCAGCCGGGCTGCCGATCTGCGGCGCTTCACCCTGCAGGCATTGGAGCGGCACCTGGAGCGCAGACTGCATTCAGCGGGAGTCCTATTGAGGATCGGTGTCGAGGCGGGCTGAATTCCCTGCGGGCAGTTTAGAATCCTTGATAACCCTTGATTCAAGGAAAGCGAAGTGCCTGCAACGACTACCTCCACGACTGTTCCTGCCCGCACCGAACCGCTCACATTTCAGGAGCTTCTATTCAGGCTTCAAACTTTCTGGGCGGAACACGGATGCATTCTTCAGCAGCCCTATGATGTTGAAGTCGGAGCGGGTACCATGTCGCCGGATACTTTTCTGCGGGTGCTTGGCCCCAGGCCGGTGAACATCGCGTATGCGCAGCCCTCGCGCCGGCCCGCTGATGGCCGTTATGCGGAGAACCCGAATCGTCTCTATAAGCACACGCAGTTTCAGGTGATTCTGAAGCCGCCGCCGGCGGACATTCAGGAGGTTTACCTTGCGTCTCTCGAAGCCATCGGGATCGAGCTGTCGGAGCACGATATCAAGTTTGAGGAAGACAACTGGGAATCTCCGACGCTGGGCGCATGGGGCATCGGCTGGCAGGTGATGCTCGATGGGCAGGAGATCACGCAGTTCACTTATTTTCAGCAATGCGGCGGCATCGATCTGGACCCGATCAGCGGGGAGATTACGTATGGGCTGGAGCGGCTCGCGCAGTTTCTGCAGGATGCCGAGTCGATCTACGACATTGTCTGGGTGCGCGATTCGAAGACCGGAAAGGCGGTGACTTACCGGGATATCCGGTTTGAGGAAGAGCTGCAGTTCTCGGTCTATAACTTCGAGGCTGCCGAGGTGGAGAAGCTCTGGGAGCATTTGCGCCTGTATGAAGCGGAATGCCAGGACTTGCTGGCGAGCTACAACGATAGCTTTTCGCCCGCGGCAGAGAAGAAGGGCGAAAGACACCAGAAGATTCATGACCGCCTGGTGCATGAGAGCACGGGCAGCGAGACGGCTCCTGTGACTGCCGTTGCAGATCCGGCAACTGAAGATGTGAAGGCACAGCAGCGGCGGTTCCCGGTTCTTGGAGCCTACGATCTCTGCCTGCGGTGCTCGCACCTGTTCAATCTGCTCGATGCGCGGGGCGCGATCTCAGTGACGGAGCGCGTGGGCGTGATCGCGCGCATCCGGGCGCTGGCTGTAGGTGTGGCCAAGGCCTATGTCGCGCAGCAGGAGTTGGCGGCGAGCTCTTAGCTTCTAGTTTCCAGCTACTAGCTTTTAGCTATTAGCTTCTAGTCGCAGCAGATTTGAATGAAAGCGGAAGATTGAAAAGAGCTAGTAGCGAGAAGCTAGTAGCCAGCAGCTGAAATATGAATTTCCTTTTTGAAATTGGACTAGAAGAAATCCCCGCGCGCATGATCGCTCCGGCACAAGCCGAGCTGGCGCGCCGTGTCGAAGATGTATTCAAGCGTGAGCGTCTGTTAAGTGGTGTACACGAGGTTCACAGTTACTCGACGCCGCGACGACTGGCCGTGCTGGTCAGAGGAGTCGAATCCGCGCAGGCCGATATCGAAGAGCGACTAAGCGGCCCATCGTGGGCTGTTGCGTTCAAAAACGGCGAGCCGACCGCAGCCGCGCATGCATTCGCAAAGAAGGCCGGCGCTGAGGTGTCTGCGCTCGAGAAGACGACAACGTCAAAGGGTGAGTACGTCTCGGCTGTTGTGCTGCGAAAGGGGCGAACAGCGCCGGAAATTCTAGCCGAGCAACTGCCGAAGGAACTGGCCGCGCTTTACTGGCCGAAGAACATGTACTGGCGCCCGGGTAAACCGGAGCGGTTCGTTCGGCCTGTAAAGTGGCTGGTGGCGCTGCTTGATCATGCCATCGTGCCGGTCGAGTTTGCCGGGGTGGGTGCCGCAAATATGACCTACGGCCACCGAGTCCTTTATGGGGAAGGGGCGGTGACAATCGAACACGCCGGGGACTATCTGGGAGTCCTGGAAGCCGCGTTCGTCACCGCCGATGTGGATCTGCGGCGGCAGCGCATTCGCAAGGGCCTGGATGCTGAGACGCGCACGGTTCCGGGCGCGCGCTGGCGCGAAGACGAAACGCTCGTCGAGACGGTGACGAACCTGACGGAGTGGCCGTCGGTGCTGCTGGGCGGCTTCGATCCTGAGTATCTTTCTCTGCCTGAAGAGGTGCTGGTTACGGTGATGCGCGACCACCAGAAGTATTTTGCGGTCGAGGACTCGCAGGGCAAGCTCGCTCCGTATTTCCTCACTGTTCTTAACACGCAGCCCGATGAGCACGCATCGGAGATCATCCGCCACGGAAACGAGCGCGTGCTGCGCGCGAGATTCAATGACGCGCGCTTTTTCTGGACGGTTGACCAAAAGATTCCGCTGGTGGATCGCGTCGAGATGCTCAAGGCGGTGACGTTTCAGAAGGATCTGGGCAGCTATTTCGAGAAAACCGAGTCGAATTTGCGAATCAGCGACCGGCTGGCGACAGTCGCAATTGAGCGCGGGCTGGCAGTCGACACAGCTGCTCTTTCCACTGCTGTGCGGCTGGCGAAGGCTGATCTAACGGCTGAATTGGTCAAGGAATTTACGGAACTTCAGGGCATTGTGGGCGGTCTCTATGCGCGCGCTCAAGGCCTAGGTGAAGCTGCCGCGCTGGCTATCTACTGGCAGTATTCGCCTGCTGCGATCGAAGATGCGATTCCGCCGACAGTAGAAGGGCAGATTCTGGGCATAGCCGATCGATTCCAGACAATTGAAGCTATGTTCGGCATCGGCCTCGAACCCACTGGATCGAAAGATCCGTTTGGGCTTAGGCGGGCGGCGAACGGGATCGTAAAGATACTGGCAGAGTCGGGGTTGCCGCTGAGGCTTTCGGATCTGGCCTCAGATGCGGAGGGCAAACTTGCCTCCTTTTTCCGGGAACGCGTTGAGTTTTATCTTCGCGAAGTTCGTGGGTTCGCCTACGACGTAGTCAACGCGGTTCTTGCCGTAGGGTTCGATGATGTGGGCGACACGATCGCGCGCGCGGAAGCGCTGACGGCGGTGCGCGGCTCGGAGGACTTCATTGCGATCTCGGCTGCGTTTAAGAGGATGAACAACATCATCCGCCAGGCCTATGAAAAGAAGTTATGGAGAGAGGGATTTCCAGACAAAGTAGTGAAGCCGAAGCTTCTTAGCGATCCGGCCGAGATGGCGCTGGTTTCGTACGTGAATAGACTGATGCCGGAGGTTGAGAGCCTCCGCTCGGAGCACAATTACCGAGAAGCTCTCGAGCGCATTGCGACATTGCGTCCGCACGTGGACCTGTTCTTCGACAAAGTAATGGTGATGGTCGATGATGCGCCGCTTCGCGACAATCGCCTCGCACTCATTACTAAGGTGAAAACGAGCTTCTCGTCGATTGCTGATTTTTCGGAAGTTGTGACCGGCGCGGCGGTATGACTTTCTCATACCCATGAGATAGGATGGTCGCAGAGAACCAGCGATGCCGTCAACTTCCAAACGGACCTTCAGTCTGCCCGCTGCGCAGGCCCGCTATATCGACCGCAAAGTGAAATCAGGAGCCTACGCCTCGGCGAGCGAAGTGGTGCGCGCGGGCCTTCGCGCCCTTCAGGAGCGGGATGAGGCAATGGAGCGGTGGCTGCGGGAGGAAGTTGTGCCTGTATATGATGCCTGTCATGCCGATCCCACTCGGGCCATCCCAGCCGACCAGGTGTTTGCTGAACTTCGCGCACATCACACCGCTGAACAGAGAAAGAGGAAGCGAAAGTCTGCGTAAGAGGGCATTCGAATACATTTGCCGGATTGAGGAATTCTGCCTCAGCTTTCAGACGTTCCCCTATCGCGGCGAGTCCGCAGATCAGTACCGGCCAGGTAGGCGAACCGTTGGTTTCGAGCGGCGCGTAAAGATTGCTTTCGAGGTAAACGTCTGATGAAGTCGTTATCTACCGGGTGCTTTACGGCGGTCGCAATCTGCATGGAATTTTTCATGGCTGAATGATATGGAAGGTCAGATATCGCCGACACCAATGCGCTTCCTCGACCAGATTGCTCTCGCTCCATACACCACTTTTGGCATTGGAGGGCCAGCCCGGTACTTCGCCGAGGCCGCCTCGGAAAGCGACATCAGGGAAGGCGTGGAATTCGCGCGCTCGCGTGGACTGCCTCTTTTTGTGCTGGGCGGCGGCAGCAATCTGCTTGTATCAGATGAGGGTTTTCCTGGTCTTGTTCTCCGCATCGCACTGAAGGGGGTCGAGCGGCAAGGCGATGTGTTTCGCGTCGCCGCCGGAGAAGACTGGGATGAGTTTGTAACCACTGTGGTTGCAGATCGCTACGCAGGAGTTGAATGCCTCGCCGGAATCCCGGGTACGGTGGGTGGCACTCCGGTGCAGAATGTCGGCGCGTACGGGCAGGAGGTGGCAGAAACGATTGTTGCCGTTCGCGCGATCGATCTGCGCACGCTTGAGCCTCGCGAACTTGCGCCGCGGGAATGCGGATTTGAATATCGCCGCAGTATTTTCAACTCGACCGAACGCGGGCGTTACATCGTTACCTGCGTCGACTACGCGCTCAGGAAGAACGGCGCTCCAAGGCTTTCCTACGCAGACCTGAAGAAGCATTTTTCCGGACGGGCTGAGTCTGCTCTTACCGAAGTTGCTACTGCTGTCCGCAACATTCGCAAAGCCAAAGGCATGCTTATTGTCGAAGGCGATCCGGACTGCCGCAGCGCGGGCAGCTTTTTCAAGAACCCGGTGGTCACGGCCGCTCATTATCAGCGCATCGCCGATGGTGCAGGAGTTGTGCCCAGCTACCCGGCGGGAGAGGGACGGCAGAAGATTCCGGCAGCGTGGCTCGTTGAGCAGGCTGGATTTCACAAGGGGTATTTCCTGGGGCGGGCCGGCATCTCGAGCCGCCATGCGCTCGCGTTGATCAACCGGGGAGAAGCAACAGCGGCCGACGTGATCGCGCTGCGCGACCGGATTGCCGAGGCGGTGGAACAGAAGTTCGGTATTCGACTCGAGCCTGAGCCAGTGTTTTTAGGCCCGCAGTCTGGCATCTGAAAGAGCCTCTGCGCCGAGCTGCTGCAACAGGCGGTCGCGATAGGGCGCCAGCACCTGGCGGGCCGGGCCCGTCGACGTGATCTGGCCGGCCTCCAGGATGACCACGTTCGCATTCATCTGCCACGCATCGGCGAGTGCATGCGACACGTACAGCACCGGGACGCCGCTCGCATGCAGCTTCTCTATAATGGCGCGCTTGGTTGCCGAATCCAGTGCCGCAAAGGGCTCATCGAGGAGCAGGAGCTCCGGTTGGGGCGCGAGGGCACGAGCGAGGGCGATCCGATGCTGCTCGCCGCCTGAGAGTGCTGCGGGCCGGCGTTCGGCGAACTCGCCTGCCTCGAAAAGATCGAGCACTTCTGCCACACGCTGCTCGCTTGCCTCGCGGGTGAGACCATACAATCCGAAGGCGACGTTAGCGCGTCCAGTGAGATGAGGAAAAAGCGCGGGCTGCTGGGTCACGAATCCGATGCGGCGCCGCCCTGGAGGGACGTTTACGCGCGCCGCGGTATCGGTGAGAACGCGATTGCGCAGAGTGATGCGGCCGCGATCCGGCGTGAGCAGGCCGGAGAGAATCCGCAACAGCGTCGTCTTTCCGGCGCCGGAGGGACCGAAAAGGACGGTCCAGCCGGCAGCAAGCTGGAAGCGGCTTTCCAGGCGGAATTCTCCACGGCCGAGCTGCAGGTCTGCCTCAACCACGGTGTACCTCGCCGAAAGCTCTCCGCCGCTGCGAATAAAGAAGGAGCAGCGCAGCCAGAGATATGAATACGAGAAACAGTGCTGTCCGATTCGCCTGGGTGTAGGCGAAGTCCTGGACCTGATCGTAGATCAGGATCGAGAGCGTGCGTGTCGCTCCGGGTATGTTTCCGCCGATCATCAGCACCACGCCGAATTCGCCGACGGTGTGCATGAAAGAGAGGATGGCAGCGGCGTTCAGTGAGGGCGCCGATAGCGGAAGGAGCACTCGAGTGAGCAGGCGCAGACGCGACCCGCCAAGGAGTTTCGCCTGATCGAGAAGAGCCGGGTCGATGCCGGAAAAGCCAGCGACCAGAGGCTGCACGGTAAAGGGGAGGCTGTAAATTACGGAACCGACGACCAGTCCAGAAAACGAAAAGGCAAGAGTATGGCCGGCGAGAGCGATCCAGGCGCGGCCCAACGCAGTTCGCGGTCCGAGAAATATCAGCAAATAGAATCCCAGCACCGTAGGAGGGAGCAGCAGAGGCAGGCTTGTAAGCGCTTCAACAAGGGGGCGCAGTGGCGACCGTGTGAAGACGATCCATACTGCCAACGGAATCGAGACGCATAGCAGGAGAGTCGTAGTCAAAAGTGCCAGCCGAAGGGTCAAACCAATTGCTTCGATCATTTGGGTGGGTCCAGACCGGCAGCCTGCAGTTGTTGCTGGACAGAGCGGGTTGCGAGGAAGTCGAGAAAACGGTGCGCAGGGTGTGTGCCGGAGGACCGCTTCAGGATGACGACTCCCTGCAGGATGGGCGGGTAAGCTTCGGCAGGAACGGGAACATAGTGGCCAATGGCGCGGAGTTGCGTTGTGCGGGCGGAAGTGAGTGAGATCAGACCCAGCTC
>JAFAMZ010000246.1 GCA_019232935.1 Silvibacterium sp. | reverse complement strand
TGCTGAAAGTGCAGCCGGTAGTCGGAGAAATCAGGCCGGGCGAGCGACTCGAGCTTACCCGCAGAGGCGATCTGGCGCAGCCGGTCTGAGACGGCTTGAGAAGCCGCGACCTGGGGGGGCGCGGGAGCCTGCGCATTGATCTCCGCGGGAGTTTTCGGCCGGTTCTGGCCGGAATTCTGGGAGGGGGTTTGCGATTTGCATCCGGAGCCGAGCGCTCCGAAGAGGGAGAGTGAAACCAGCGCATACGCGCAGAAAGCGGGCCGACGTGCCTGGACGTGCATGGCCCATTAGACTATGCGCACGCAAAAATCGACCAATAAAAATCTGCCCGCGGCTCTAAACCTCAATGGGATCCTCATCTGAATAACCGCCGCGGTTCGGGCCTCTGCTTGACTTTAGTACGAAACGTACTAATATCGTGCGTATGAAGGGACTTGGGGTCTCGGTACTCGGATATGCGCTGCTCGGAGTCCTCCAGCAGCAGGACCGCTCCGGCTACGACCTGCGCAAATTTTTCTCCGCGACTCCGATGATCTCCTTCAGCGACAGCCCCGGCTCGATCTACCCGGCGCTCCGGCGCCTCGAGGAACGGGGCCTTGTCAAGAGCCGCATTCAGGAGCGCTCCGGTCTTCACCGCCGCCGCCTTTATCGGCTCACCCCCGCCGGAGCCGCAGAACTGAGGCGGTGGCAGAAGCAGCCAATCGTCCGCGATGACATTATCCGCGGGACTGCCGAGCTGATGTTGCGTTTCAGCTTCATGGATCAGTCCCTCGGCCCCGCCGAAGCCCTGCGATTCCTCACGGCATTCAAGGCCGAACTCGCGGCCTACATACCGTCGTTGCGCTCTTTTCTTGAAGAGAACGGGAAATACATGGCGCTCTCCGGCCGCCTTGCCCTCGAGAACGGAATCAACGCCTATGAGTCCCTGCTGGACTGGGCGCGCAATGCCATTAAGAGCTACGAGAAAAGCCAGGAAAGGGACTGACTATGATCCTCAGGATTGTTCTCTACTGTTTGCTGGGCGGGGTGGGTTTCATGCTGCCGGCGTTAGGTGCGGGCCACGCCGGCTGGTGGTGGCTCTCCGGAGTCCTCGTGACCGCAGCATTTGTGCCCATCGCACTTTTCGGTCCAAAGACCGGCCTCGGTCAGTTCGGCGTCATTTCCCCGGTGCTCTTACTGGTCTCGGTGCTCACAACCTGGTCCGAAGCCGTGCTCTTCATCAGGTCGCCGCTCATCCAGGAGCATGCGGTCGCCAACCTGACATACGACAGCATCGGTCACCTCATTGCCGCGGCCGTGTTAGCTGTCCTCTGGAAGATACTTAAGCTGACGCAGCCCTGCGACGTTACGATTCTGCGGCCTGCGTTTATGAAGGCCATTGGCCTCATCTCCGTCGGCGCCTTCGTTTATGTCGTCTGCTATTTCATCTTCGGCTCAATCACCTATCAATTCTTCACGAAAAAGTACTATCCGGAAGGGGCAGCCATTGCCCGGGCCATGGGTCTCTGGTTCTGGCTTCTCGAACTCGGGCGCGGATTACTCATCATTCTCGCCATCGTTCCCGCCGTTTACACGCTGCGCCTTTCCAGGTGGAATACGGCGATCTGCGTTGGGTTGCTGCTTTGGATCACTGGCGGCCTTGCTCTGCTGATCGTGCCGAATGAGCTATTAGGCGGCCCGCAGCGGTTCATTCACACGATCGAGATCTTGACGGAGAACTTTCCGCCGGGCGTGATCGCCGCTCTGCTGCTGAGGGGGAAAGCCCCAGCTGAAATGTGGGCGGGCTCAGCGCCGCATCCATCGCGGACCTAGCCACAAGGCCAGCCCGGCGAGTTCAGACGACACCAGCATCACGAAGAGCAGGCCCACCCACGAATTCATTGAGGCCGGACCCGAAAACCAGACCGTCAGCAGCACCGCAACCATCACAACAGCAGTGAACAGGCCCCATGGCCTCGGTGTCGTTTGCACCCGCTGTTTCTGCTGCGGCGAAGCTATTGCCGCGAGCCGCGCCGCAAAATCCGCAGGAATCGTAACCTCGGGCTTTTCATCGAGCGCTGCAGTCAGCCAGGCATCCATGCATGCGTCACATTTGGCTACGTGTGCCGACTCATCCTTCGTCAGATCGCGCCTCTCGTGCATTGCCTGCTGCAGCGCCGCACAATTTATGCCATCGTTACGCATGCGGGCCGTCCTTCCCGAAGCCGCTCTTTTAGCTTCTTTCGTCCCCGATGCAGATGGGTTCTGACGGTGTTCAGGGGGATGCTCAACACCTCAGCTATTTTCTCGTAGGGCAGGTCTTCCTGGTGGAACAGGATTATCACCTGTCGTTCGATCTCACTCAGTTCACCTATCGCACGCTCGAGCGCTGCCATGCCTTGCTTGCGGCTCAGAAACTGTTCGGCGTCTCCGGAGGTGTGCGCCAGCCTGTCACTCCAGTTCTCGTCGGGGTCATCGAAGGAGGTGTGCGCCTGTTCCTTGCGACGCCGTTTCCACTCATCCTGGGCCACGTTCAAGGTGATGCGATACAGGTAGGTCGTCAGTTTTGCATCCCCCCGGAAGCTGTCCATGCCGCGATAGAGGCGCAGAAATACTTCCTGCGCCAGATCCTCGAGGTGCTCGCGGCTGCCGGTAAGCCGGGCGAGGGTGCGAAACACAAACGCCTGGTGCTCCCTAATCACATCTTCGAATTGCGCATTCCCACGCAAGCTAACCTGAGACTGTAGTTTGCGCCGAAAGTTTCACCCTGTCGCGTGAAACTTTTTGAGGGCCGCCAGGGTCTAAGGCTGGCGTAATTCAGGAGGACTCACCATGGATCACTGGGCGAACAGCCCCTTCATCGTTCCCGTTGCAGTTTTCGCGATGGTGCTCGGGATCGTAATCGCCAACGCAGTCTCCAGCTACCACACCCGCCGCTTGCAGACCGAGGAGCGCCTTGCGGCGATCGCCAAAGGCATCCCTATCCCTGAGCCGATACCAGAACCTATTCAGGTAGTGGACAATTACCGCCGCGCCCGCAGCGTTCGCATGGGCGGCATTATCTGCACGGCCGGCGGCCTCGGGATTTCGATCTTTGGTCTGCTACTTACCTGGATCGTCCAGGAACATGATGTGCTCGTTGTAGCCGCTGCGGGACTCATTCCCTTAGCTATCGGCATCGGGCTGCTCGTTGATTACGCTTTCCAGAAGCGGGACCTAGTGCTGCAGCAGCAGGCCCATTAAGCGGGACGGGCCCGGGATACCCGGATTCTTCAGGCGCTCATGGCGGTCTGTTTTCGCCCTATCAGGTACCAGATAAATCCTGCGAGCAGGTAGACAAGGTATATGCCGGGCAGCCACGCATAGGCTCCGGCGGGAATTGGGTAGACGCTGCGGCAAACGCCAGCACCATGGCGACTGCGCCTGCGGCAGATAGGGTTACGATGGCGGCCGACAGCCGCTCTGTCCTGCGCAGATGCAACGGGAGCGCGACGCATATCAGCGCATACACCGTAATAAACCCATAAGTGGCGAGGGCGCCCATCCAGCCATAGATGTCGGTGCTGCTCACGCCCCGCGCTGCCAGAGCTGCAGCAGGAATCAGGCAGGCGATGGAGGTAGCGATTACGGCAAAATGAGGCGTCTCGTTTTTCGCGTGTGTCGCGCGCAAGCTGCCTGGGGCGAGACCGCGGTGGGACATGAGCATGAGAACGCGAGCGGCGGCCGTGATGCAGGCGAGCGTACAGGCGAACATGCTGATCATCGCGCCAATGTCGATAACCGTGCCAAGCAGTCTTGCCCCGGTCCGTATTGCCATGGTGTGCAGCGGAGCGGCAGCCTGGTCGAGCCGCGCGACGGCTCCGCGAAAGCTAAGCACCTCGGTGTATGCGCAGACTGTGAAGAAGACTCCGCAACCGAGCGCGCATTGCAGCACCGCGCGCGGAATGGTTTTCAGAGGCTCGCGGGCCTCTTCGCCGAGCGTGGTAGCGGATTCGAATCCGACGAAGCTGAACAGGGCGAGGACCAGCCCCAGGCGCACTCCCGACCCGGAGACAGCTTTGAGGCGAAGCTGCTGCCAGTCCGGATGGAGCCCGTGCTCCCATAATGTGAGTGCTACGATGACGACGATGCAGGACACGGAGACTGCTTCCATCCAGAGCATCGCCTCGGCGGACAACTTGATGTCGCGGTATGCCATTGCCGCAGATGCGACGACCGCCAGGGTGATGAGCAGAGTGGGAGAGATACCGAGGCCAAGAAACGAGTGCAGCAGCACGTTCGCGTAGTTGAAGAATCCGGCGGCAACCGATGAGGCAGTCGCGACATATGCCAGCAAGGCCCATCCGGCAAGGTTTGCAGCCCAACCGGGAAGGGAATGCGCCGCGTAAATGAACAGGGACCCCGGAGAAGCCGACCTTCGGCCGAAGCAGCCGATGACCAGGCCAATGAGGGTTACGGCGAGCGTGGCGAAGATATAGACCAGCCAGGTTCCATTCCCAGCCAACGCAAAAACCAGCGGTATGGTCATCGCCGGAGTCGCGGTGGGGGCAATGGCAGAAACCGACTGGGCCAGAGTTTCCCAGGGTCCGAGGACCTGCTTGCGAAGACCGTAATCCTGAGTGGATCCGGGATCTGTCCCCTGGTCTACAAATAGTGGTACTGTCTCTGGCGGCAAATCCAGCACTCCCGAGGTGAAGTGAATGAGTTCTCGTTGGACCTTCCAGTCTGCGTGGGCATTGTCACCAAGTCAATCGCAAATCGATAGCGCCAAACTGGATTTCGCGCGATGGATGCGCTCTGCAGCGTTCATCCTGATGGTTTTTTTGTCGGCCGCGCCGGCGATCGCCAGAGACCGGTGGACAGCAGAGAAAGCCAATGCGTGGTATGGCGCACAGGCATGGCCAGTCGGCAGCGACTACATCCCGGCCGATGCAATCAATCAAATGGAGATGTGGCAGGGCGATACGTTCGATCCGAAGCGCATCGATCTGGAGCTGGGGTGGGCAGAAGGGCTCGGCATGAACACCATGCGGGTCTTTCTGCACGATCTTCTGTGGCAGCAGGACAGGGATGGCTTTGAGAAACGGGTTGACGCATTTCTGGCGATTGCGGAGAAGCACCATATACGGCCGATGCTGGTGCTGTTCGATTCCTGCTGGGACCCTTTTCCCAAGCTCGGACCGCAGCATCCGCCTATTCCGGGAGTCCACAATTCGGGATGGGTGCAGAGTCCGGGGGCCCGCGCGCTCGAGACTCCCTCGGATTATCCCCGCCTTGAGGAATATGTGAAAGGCATTGTCGGGCGTTTTGCGAAGGACAAACGCATTCTCGCCTGGGACCTGTGGAATGAACCTGACAACGACAACGGCGGCGCCACCGGCGCGTACGGCCGCTTCGAGCCGAAAGACAAGGCGGCGAACGTCGCGAAGCTACTCCCGCAGGTGTTCGCATGGGCCCGGTCGGTGGATCCGGAGCAACCGCTGACCAGCGGAGTGTGGACAGGCGACTGGAGCACGGACGATGCGATGAGCGCAGTAGCGCGAATCCAGCTGAATGAATCAGACGTGATTTCGTTCCACAACTACAGCTGGCCGGAGGAGTTTGAGAAGCGGATAGTCGAGCTGGAGCGCTATCACAGGCCGCTGATCTGCACGGAATACATGGCGAGAGGGGCGGGCAGCACCTTCGACCAGACACTTCCCATAGCAAAGAAGTACAAGGTAGGAGCGATCAACTGGGGACTCGTTGCAGGCAAGACACAGACCTACCTGCCATGGGATTCATGGCAACACCCTTACATACTCGACAAGCCGACGGTCTGGTTCCATGAGGTATTTCGTACCGATGGAACTCCGTATCGCGAGCGCGAAGTCGAGATTATCCGCAGCCTGACCGGGGTTCCGTCGAACGCAGTGCGATGAGGGGGATTTCGTAACAGTAGAACTAACTTATTGTGTACCTTGGTGCGGCCCGGGGCAGTGAAATATCGGCGGTCGTTACCGGCGCGAGCGGACAACTCACGTGTCCATGCTGCGCCAGATTATGCCATTCAGCGGCCCCGACGCGTCTCTTCGGCCGGGAAAGGTCGAATAGGCGAACCCAGGCGCGTTTTTAGGCTTCTAAGTGTCTCGTCGGGTGCGCGACGAAATGGCGAGTCCTGTCCAGTTATGTCGATTGATTTCGGCCTCATGGTGTCTTTTGCTGACTGTTTGTGTCGGATCGGCAATGCTGCTCAGCGGCTGCCAAAAGAGCGCTACACAAGAGGTGATGCAACCGGCGGGTTTCGGCGGCGTAATGCACCCCTATAGCGGACCGATGGAGAAGGACGATGAGGAGTGGGTGCGTGCCACAAAGGATTACGCCAATACCCGGTACAGCGCGCTCGACCAGATCAACACGTCCAATGTGGCGAACCTGAAGGTTGCGTGGACCTTCAACACGGGAGTGGCACGCGGACAGGAAGCCGCACCAATCATTGCCAATAACACGATGTACGTCGTCGCGCCCTGGCCAAACAAGCTCTTCGCGCTGGACCTGACAAAGCCGGGAGCGCCGCTGAAATGGAGCTACGATCCGAATCCCTCGCCGGCTGCGAAAGGAGAGGCCTGCTGCGATCTGGTGAATCGGGGCGCTGTATATGCGGATGGGAAGGTTTTCTATAACACGCTCGATGGTTATACGGTCGCGGTGAACGCCGACTCCGGCAAGCTGGCGTGGCGGACGCGCATGGGTAACCTGGCGCTTGGCGAGACCATGACGATGGCGCCAATGGTGGTCAAAGATAAAGTTCTTGTCGGCGACAGCGGCGGCGAGTTCGGCGTGCGCGGATGGGTGGCGGCGCTCAACACGAAAGACGGCAAAGTTGTGTGGCAGGCGTACAGCACCGGTCCAGACAAGGACGTGCTGATAGGAGACCGCTTTAAGCCGTTCTACGACGGGGACAAAGGGCAGGACCTGGGAGTGAAGACCTGGCCGCCGGATGCATGGCGGATCGGTGGCGGGACGGCATGGGGGTTCATGGCATACGATCCGGCACAAAATCTTGTGTACTACGGGACTGCAAACCCGGGACCGTGGAATCCGGAGGTGCGCCCGGGCACGAACAAGTGGACATCGGGAGTCTTCGCACGCGATGCCGATACGGGGCAGGCGGTCTGGTTCTACCAGATGTCTCCGCACGATCTGTACGACTGGGACGGCATCAACGAGAACGTTCTCCTTGATCTTCCCGTTCAGGGGCAGACGCGCAAGGTGCTTATCCGCGCCGATCGCAATGGGTACTTGTACGTGATCGACAGGACTACGGGCCAGGTGTTGTCGGCTACTTCATACGTGTACACGACGACGACAACAGGCGTGGACCTGAAGACGGGTGAGTTGCAGCGTGTGCCGGAGAAGGAGCCGAAGACCGGCCAGGAGATTCGCAATATCTGCCCGGTGGCGCCGGGAGCGAAAGACTGGCAGCCCATGTCGTTCTCGCCGCGCACCGGTCTGCTCTATGTGCCACACGAAAACATGTGCATGGACGAGGAGGGGGTCACGCCGAACTACATCGCGGGCACTCCGTATGTCGGCGCAAACGTACGCTACTATGCCGGGCCGGGCGGTAATGAGGGCGAGTTGATGGCGTGGGATCCGCTTTCGGGCAAGAAGGTCTGGACTGTGACAGACAAGTATCCGATGTGGAGCGGGACTGTAGTCACCGCAGGCGACGTTGTCTTCTACGGAACGATGGATGGATGGTTCCGGGCGGCTGATGCACGGACAGGCAAAACACTCTGGCAGTTCAAGACAGGCAGCGGAATCGTTGGACAGCCGGTGACGTATCGGGGGCCAGACGGCAAGCAGTACGTGGCGATACTATCGGGGATTGGCGGATGGCCGGGCGCGATTGTCTCGAACAATCTCGATACGCGCGACGATACAGCGGCGAATGGATGGGGCAGCGCTCTGCGCGACCTGAAGAATGTGACGCAGGCGGGAGGCACTCTTTATGTGTTCTCGCTTCCTTAGGTTGATCGTTGTGGCAATGGCGGCCGCGGGGATCGCGATGGCGACGCCTCTGCGCATCTGCGCCGACCCGGACAATCTGCCGTATTCAAATCGCGCCGCTCAGGGCTTCGACAATCGCATCGCCGTGCTGATCGCGCATGAGATAGGACGCGAGCCGGAGTTTGTGTGGGCTCGCAGCCGGCGGGGATTTCTGCGCGAGCGCTTCAACACGGGCGCCTGTGACGCCCTGATGGGCGTACCGCAGGGAATGCGAGGAGTGGCGACTTCGGCTCCATACTACCGCTCGTCGTATGTGTTTGTGACGCCGAAGAGCGGGCATCTGGAGATTACTTCCTTCGATGATCCGCAGCTAGACCGCGGCCGCATCGGATTGCAGGTTCTGGAAGAGAACTATGCACCTCCGTCGTTGCCGCTTATTCGGGCGGGGCATGCCGCACAGCTGGTCGGCTTTGAAGCATTCGGTGAGCAGAGCGCGGACATCGTGAGGGCCGTCGCCGATGGCCGTATCGCCTGCGCCGTGGTCTGGGGCCCGCTTGCGGGATACTACGCCCAGCGCGATCGTCTACCAGTTGCTCTGCGTGCGGTGTCGCCCACCGTCGATGCTTCCGGTGTGCCGTTCACGTTTGCGATAGCGATTGCGGTGCGCGAGAAGGATTCTGAGTTACTGCATCAGATCAATCAGGCGCTCGCACGCCTCCAGCCCGAGGTTGGGGCCATACTCGATCGGTACAACGTGCCGCAGGCAGCGATTGCGAAGGAGGTCAGGTGAAAACCGAATTGGCATGGGTGACGCTTGCGGGTGTCCTGATGTGGGCAGGAGGCTGCAAGCGCGAACAGCGCGTCTTTGACCCGGGAGCAGCACAAAGCCAGATTGCGAACGGTGTGGTGCTCAATGAAGTTCATGCCGGGGCGGAGCATCTTCAGGAGCCCTCGCCAAGTCCGAGCGGCACAAAGTACGAACAGAGCGCCTACGCAGTGGGTGAGGGCAAGCGGCTCTTCGAGTCGTACAACTGTTCCGGCTGCCATCAGCATGGGGGCGGCGGGATCGGGCCGGCACTCATGGACGCGGAATGGATTTACGGCAGCCATCCCGAGCAGATTTACTCCGACATCGTGCAGGGGCGACCCAACGGCATGCCCAGCTTCGCGGGAAAAATTCCCGAATACCAGGTGTGGGAACTTGTCGCGTATGTGCGCTCGATGAGTGGACAACTGCCCGAGGACGTTGCGCCGTCGCGCAGCGATGAGATGGCGGTGACCCAGGCCGAGCAGGCTCATCCGAAAGAGCATCCCCCCGACGAAAGCCAGCACAACGTGCAGCGGGGAAAGCAATGATAGTCGCGGATGTTCCCGGCTTTCCGGGAAATCAAACGGCACTGAATCCGGTGGGCCCCGGCGCGTCGCAGATCGAGTTTCAGTTCCTGCTGACTTTCTGGATTACGGCGGCCGTGTACTGCGTTGTGGTGATTGCGCTGGTAATCGCTGTGGCGCGGAGGAGGCACTCCTTAGGTAGCATGCCCGATCCTCTGCCGACGGACGAGTCCGGGGAGAGGCGGCTTCGGCGCGTAGTGGGAGCCGGTGCGGCAGTGACGGTGGTTCTGCTTTTCGTGATGATGATCGGCAGCTTTGAGACAGGACGGGCGCTCGGAGACATGAACCAGGAGGATGCCCTCACCATCGATGTTTACGGCCACCAGTGGTGGTGGGAGATCCGGTATCCGAACAATGAGGCTTACAAGATTGTCGACACGGCAAATGAATTTCACCTGCCGGTTGGCACACCGATTCGTTTTCATGGCACGTCGCGCGATGTGATCCACAGCTTCTGGGCGCCGAACGTGAACGGCAAGCGAGATCTGATGCCGGGTTATGAGACCGAGGTGATGTGGCAGGTAGACCAGCCGGGACGCTGGCGCGGACAGTGCGCGGAGTATTGCGGCGAGCAGCACGCGCACATGTCGTTCTTCATTGTGGCGGAATCGAAAGAGCAGTTTGCGAAATGGCTTGCAGACCAGGCGAAGAGCGCTGTCGAGCCGAGCACGCCACAGGAAATGCGCGGCCAGCAGGTATTCCTGTCACACGGATGCGTGCTGTGTCACAGTATTCGCGGAACCGCGGCCGGTTCGCGAGTGGGCCCCGACCTGACACATCTGAGGAGCCGCGCCACGATTGCCGCAGGCGCGCTGCCCAACACGATCGGGAATCTCGGCGGGTGGATTCTGAATGCGCAATCGATCAAGCCGGGCTGCCGCATGCCGCCGAATCAGCTTTCCGGCAGTGAACTGCAGGATCTGCTTGCTTACCTTGAGACGCTCCGATGATTACGACGATCACGGGAAGCCACGCTGAACTGACTGCAGAGGAAAGGCGACAGGCGCTGCAGCTTGAGCGCATCTGGGGCGAACCGAGAGGGTTTATCGGATGGTTCAAGGCAGTGCATCACACCACTATAGGCAGGCGATATGCGATAACGGCGTTTATCTTCTTTGGCCTGGCTGGAGTTCTTGCCGGCGTGATGCGCCTTCAACTGGCGTTTCCCGAGGCGCACTTCCTTTCCACAGACAAATACAACCAATTCTTGACGATGAAGGGCAGCACCATGATGTTCCTGTTCCCCGTGCCC
>JAFAMZ010000117.1 GCA_019232935.1 Silvibacterium sp. | reverse complement strand
GGTCGTGCATTATTCGGCACAGCCGCTGCCTCAGGGAGACGCGCTGTGGGCGAAGATCGGCGACTGGTATCAGAATCTTGCCGCCCCCAGCTCCGAAGGCACTTCGGAAATTGCAACGAAGTCGCGGTCGCTGGCCGCATCGGACGCGGACTTTACGCAGCGCATCCAGAAGGTCGCGAGGTTCATGCAGGAAGAGATCCGGTACGTCGGGATCGAGATCGGAATCGGCGGATTCAAGCCGCACGCGGCGACGGATGTCTATCGCAACCGGTACGGCGACTCTAAGGACAAGGCGACGCTGCTTATCGCAATGCTCGACGCGGTCGGGATTCGCGCAACCTGGGTTTTGGTGGACACGCACCGGGGCTTCATCGATCCGAAAACGCCGTCGGTGGACGGCAACCATGCCATTGCGGCGATCGAGATGCCGAAGGGCTATGACAACCCCCTGCTGAAGGCCGTGGTCACGGCGCGGACAGGGAAGCGATATGTCATCTTCGATCCGACGAATCCCTATGTCTCGATCGGGCTTCTTCCCTCCTACCTGCAGGGAGGCTACGGGATTCTGGTTGCGGGAAACGAAAGCGAGATCATCCATCTTCCGGTGCTTCAGCCGGAGAGTGATGCCACGGTTCGCAATGCAAAATTCGAGCTGGCAACGGACGGGACGCTGAAAGGAACAGTTACGGTTACACATAACGGAGCTTCGGCAGACCGGCTGCGAGGATTTTTTGCAACCAATGGCGAAAAGGAAAGGCGCGCGAACCTGGAGGATGCCCTGCGGCACGACTTCTCCTCGTTTACGGTGGGCTCGGAGTCGGTGCAGCATGTTCGCGAGCTCGACCAGCAGCTTTGGCTGCAGTACGAGGTGACGGCATCCTCCTATGCGAAAACCGCCGGGCCGCTGCTGCTGCTGCGTCCGCGCGTCCTCGGGTCGGATGTTGAGCGGCTCAACGATCGTCCGCGAAAGTATCCCATAGCGTTCAAGGCGCTCGGCGAGTGGAAGGACAGCTTCGATGTTCGCATTCCGTCCGGTTACGCCGTGGACGAGGTGCCCGATCCGGTGAATCTCGATGTGGGGTTCGCGACCTACCGCAGCGACGTCAAAGTGGAAGGCGATACGCTGAGGTATTCACGGGAATACGTTCTGAAGAAGCTCGATCTCGAAGCCAGCCAGTACGCCGAACTGAAGAAATTCGAAGCGGTAGTGAACACAGATGAGAACCGCAGCGCCGTGCTGAAGAAGCAATAGGTGGGATTAAGCAAACGAGCGGCTGATAGGAATTCGCGGCAGTTTGCTTATTTGACCGGTGGCCCACACAAGCTTTCTTTTGCTTGTGTGGGGTAGTTCCGAACGCTGAACACCGCCCGGCGCCCCACACGAGCCACTGTTGGCGTGCTCGGGACCAGAAAGGTCCGCCAAAATCAAAGGTAACCGATGGTGCCCCACTCAAGCCCTCCTTCGGCTTGAGTGGGACTGCCTCGCAAGCTAACCTGATCAGGTGACGCGAGGACTCAAGCGCTTTCACCAATCCAGAGACCCGCATTTCGTCACCTTCTCCTGTTATCGCCGCACTCCGCTCTTGAACTCTCCGCATGCGAAAAATACCTTCATAGCCGCACTCGAACGCGTCAGGCGCACTTATGGCCTGCAGGTCTTCGGATACGTGGTCATGCCAGAACACATCCATCTTCTGCTCAGCGAACCGAATCGAGGCATCCTCGCAGTCGCGATCAAATCCCTTAAGCAGGGAGTCTCACGCCGGCTTATCGGCGCAGCAGAACACTTCTGGCAGAAACGCTATTACGATCTCAATGTCCGAGATTACGATCAGCTTGTCGAGAAGCTGAAGTATATTCATCGCAACCCGGTGAAGCGAGGCTTGTGTGCGGCTCCCGAGGATTGGGAGTGGAGCAGCTTTCGTCACTATGCAACAGGAATGGAAAGGCGTGTGGAGATTGAATCCGAATGGACAGCAAGAAAACGCGAACGCGCAGCAGGACGTCTCTGCCCTCTCATCGACGACTACGACGAGATTAGTTAATCTCGTAAAACCAACCGGCTAAGGGATACGCATTCTGAGCGCAAGGTCATTACCCGCCCAATACTTACAACGACTTAGAACCCTCCGGGGGCTGCCCAACCCGCTGTCACGGGTCGAAGAAGCGCCAATCATGGGTGGGAATCACGGGTGGAAAACGACCGTTACCTACCTGAAAAACGAACTTCGCGGTAGAGTAACGAAGCCCAAAACGGGCAGAGGAAGAGAAGGGGAAGAGGAGATGAAGAAGATAACACTTGCTGTATTGATGTTGGCTGCCTCGGTGGGTACGGGATTTTCTCAGGTCCACCCAACTGTCCTGATCACGGGTAGCGCGGAAACGGATACCACGGTTAATGCTACCGGGGCCGGAGTTCAGGTTGGGAACGCTGTAGTCGGAGGAGCAGGTGGAACCAAAAGCACCTACGAACACTCGGAATTGTGGGAGGTTGCGCGACGGTTCCAAGAGGAATGCCCTAAGGCTACGTTTGTGACCAATTCGGCGACTCCTCACACGCTCACAATCCAGACCGATTACCAGAAGCTCTCGGGACTCGTGTTTGGGGGCGAGAATCTGTTCCAGCTGGTTCTGCTTGATGCAGCGGGGAACCCCGTTTACATCAGCAAGAAGAATTGGTTGCGTCGGGAAATCAAGCCGGTCTGTAAAGCCATCTCCCAACAGAAATAGCCCACGTATACCACCAGTCCCGATGCCAACGCCAAGTGGGCGGGGTGGCCCACCTTCCAGCTTCCGAATTAGCTAAGAACTTCGGGTGCCCCATCCTTCGCGCTGCCTTTGCGCGAAGGGTGGGAAGCGAATCCTCTCGCACTCACCGCTGACCGCCGAACGCTGACTGCCTCCCGTGGCGGAGAATTTCCCGCAATCAGCTATACTGGAATTAGGAGTAAAGAAAGGCCCTAGCCCGCCGCTCGGGCCTTTGCATTTTTGGGAAAAGTCTTTCCCATTTTGGGAAAGAGCCTGCACATTATTCGGTCGCTAAGTCGCACAATTACTATGAGTTAGCGTAAGTCCCATAGTGTGTATGATTAAGCCCAAAGATGTGAGCTAAACCCCGCCGAATGTATGAAGTAGAAGTTCAGAGGGAGAGGGGGGTAGCCACCCCAGATCGTCCCAAAAGGGGAAAGCAGTCTCCGGTTTCAGCTCTCTACTTCTTCTCTTTGGTCAGCGGCACAACCTGAACGGTCGTCTCCCGCATTTCGGCGAGGAAGCGATTGATGACCGAGCCGCGCAGAAGGATATCGAAACGGGAACGCGCCGATTGTCCGAAGACGACGTGGGAGATGTTCTCCTGCCGCGCAAAGTCGATCAGTGTGTCGGAGACGTTCTTCCCCGTCAGCTGCACGACCTTGGCGCCTAGCTCGCGAGCCATGCGCTCGTACTCTTCCAGCCGCGCGAACGCTTCGGGGTTCCCGTGGCGATGGTCCTCGTCGGGAGTCTGGACGTAAACGGCATACCAGTTCGTCGCCAGCCGGCCCGCGATACGGGCTCCGGCGCGCAGCAGTCGCTCCGTCCCCGGACGCGATGAGAGGCAGACCATGACTTTCTCCGGGATGGGCGCCTGCTCCAGCCCCTGAGTACGCCGGTACTCGGCGGCTGCGGTGCCCACCTGCTCCGCCGTCGTACGCAGCGCCAGCTCGCGCAGCATGTTCAGGTTACCTTTGCGAAAGAAATTGGCCAGCGCCTGCTCGATCTTTTCAGGAGCGTAGATTTTCCCCTCGCGGAGGCGAGTGCGTAGCTCATCGACCGTCACATCGACGTTGACGACCTCGTCGGCGCGCTTGAGGAAGCTGTCGGGAACGGTCTCGCGGATTTGCGTGCTCGCCGAACGCGAGACGGCATCATTCAGGGTCTCCAGATGCTGGATGTTGACCGCCGTCATGACATTGATGCCCGCGTCGAGCAGTTCGAGCACGTCCTGGTAACGCTTCCGGTTGCGCGAGCCGGGAACGTTGGTGTGCGCCAGCTCGTCGACGATGCAGGTATCCGGCTTGCGGGCGAGGATGGCGTCGAGGTCCATCTCGCGCAGGGTGACGTTGCGATACTGGATATTCTTCTGAGGGACGACTTCGAGGTCGTCGATGAGGGCGGCGGTTTCGGCGCGGCCGTGAGGCTCGACCAGACCGATGACGATATCCACGCCCTGCTTCTTGAGCCGGTGCGCCTGCTCGAGCATGCGATAGGTCTTGCCCACGCCCGGAGCGGCCCCGATATAAACGCGGAGCTTCGCCGGTTCGGCTGGACGATCGAGCTCGATCTGCGGACTCATGCTCAGCCGACCTCCACCGGATGACGGGTTGAAGTCACGGTTGCGAACGGCAGCGTAAAGCTGAATGTTGTGCCGCTGCCGAGCTTGCTCTCGACGGATATCTGTCCACCGAGCGATTCGACCAGACGCCGCACGAGAGCCAACCCGAGGCCCGTACCCTGGTCCGACCCGGTCGAGAACCGTCCGAAGATGCCGGGCAGCCGCTCGGCCTCGATGCCACGGCCATTGTCGCGAACAAAGAACTGAACGCCGTGCTTGATTTCCGTCGCCTCAAGAATGATGCGGCCGTTCTCGGCCGTGTAGCGGATGGCGTTCTCGAGAAGGTTATCCAGGATGCTGCGCATGGCGCGCCGATCGGCTTTGACGAATGCCATGTCGGCGAAAGCCTTGAGCTGCAGGTCAATGCTCTTTGCCCGCGCCTGCTCTTCGTGCCGGGAGATGGCATCGCGCAGAATATCGGCGGGGCGGAGCCGTTCGAACTTCATCTCGCGGTGACCGGTTTCGAGCTCGCCGACTTCTATGAGGTCCGCCATGAGGTCGTCGAGCTGCTCGGCTTCCTGCTCGGCGCCGCTGATCAGTTCGCGCTGAAGCGTGCTGAGCTCTCCGGCGTGGCCCCTGATCAGGGCGTAAAGTGACACGCGCAGCCGTTGCAAGGGGTCGCGCAGCTTCTGCGATGCTACGGTGAGAAAGCGCGTCTTGAACCGGTCAACTTCCTGGAGCTCAGTCACGTCCTCAAGAACGGTGACAGCTCCCAGTAGCTTGCCGTCGCCGTCCCGCATGGGGGTGGTTCGCAGGCGGTAGCTGCGCTGAGCGCTGCCGATGCGCATGGGCAATAGTGCGGCCTCACCCTCGCCGGTGGAGGCCTGCTGCATCGAAACCGCCTTGCGCATGGCATCAAGGATCTTCTCACCGCCGGGAGTGTTGGCGAGAACCATGCGATCAGACGATCTTTCACCGAGCACTTCCATTGCTGCCTGGTTCAGCTTGAGAACGTGTCCTTTGGCGTCAGTGACGATAACAGGCTCGAAGATCGACTGCACGACGGCGTCGCTGAGCTGGTGCTCCATCTGCAGGCGGCCGGATTCGGTCTCGCGCAGATCGCGGAGGCGGACGATCATTCTGTTCAACTCGGTGGCGATCGCGCCGAGGTCGTCCTTCTGTCTCCATTCGATGCGTTGATGCAGATCTCCCTGGCCGATGCGCCGGGCGGCGCGGGCGGTGCGGCGAACAGGACCGACGACGAAGTAAGTCATGACGGCTGATATCAGGATGGCGGCGGCGATGCTGACTCCGCATGCGCTGATAAGTCGGGCGCGAAGGACTGCCTGCCGGTGGTCCACGTCGGCGACGACGGAGTCATGAAGCGACTTGAGTGCTGCAGAGCGGGAAGCCAGGTCGCCGGCGATCGCCTCGAGCTGAGGAGCGAGCCTTTCGGGCGATTCATTCTGTTTCAGGAGCGCCTGGTGACGGGCATTTACGTCATCGATGGAGACACCCGGGGCGAAGACCCTGACGAGCGAAACCGCGGTGGCAAGCAGGTTCTGGGTCTGCGAAGCCTGTGACTCGAACTGACGCGACTGTGCGGTTCCGGTGGAAAGCTTTGCGGCAGTCAGCGCCTCTGCCGCCATCGACGCGCGGGCGGCGCCCAGCGCGGCAAGGGCTTCATCAGCGTTATGGTGCGTTGTGTCAAGGGCGGCAAGCTGGACAAAGGAAGTTCGCACGAGCATGCTGACGCCACTGACGAGCGCAATGAGCAGGCCGCAGCCGAGAGCGAGCCTTTGATAGAGAGTCAGCATTATAGCGGGTCAGAATTCCTGATAACGGTGGAGTACGTCTTCCAAGGTTATTACACCCTCGAGGTTGTTTCTGTTGGCGCGGTTAAGGACGGGCAAAAGAGGCCAGCGCGGAAAGTACGAGAGTGTCGTATCGAGAGGCAGATCGGGGAAGAGCAGCGGAGCGCGATCGGACCTCAGCGTACGTTCGATGGAAGTCTCTCCTGTCATGGTTACGGCGGATGCAGTGAGGTCTTCGCGGCTCATGGCATACCATAACCCGCCGCGCAGTCGGACGAGAAAAGCCGGTGCGCTGGATAGTGCGATGAGGGCGGAGACGGCCTCGATGGTCTGATCGCCGCTTACGATGGGAACGTTTGCCGGGCGGAGCGCATCCTCGATATGAAGAACTCGTTCTTCGCGCTGCTCTTCCATCGAGGGCAGATCGAGGCCGTCCTGCTCAGTAAAAACCTCGAAGATTGGCACAGGCTGCAGGCTTCGCGCCAGCAGATAAGCGACGGTGTTGGCTAAAATGATGGGAACTACGATCGAGTAATTACCGCTGACTTCGAGGACCATGAAAACGGAAGTCAGAGGAGCGCGGAGGAATGCGGCGAAGAGCACGCCCATGCCGGCCAGTGCGTATGCGCCGACGGTTCCGGTGAGAAGGGGGAAATAGTGCTTCTCAAAGGTACCAACGGCGGCTCCGAGCATGGCTCCAATGAAGAGGGTAGGAGCGAACATGCCGCCGGGGGTGCCGCTGGAGAAGCACAGCGTGGTGGCAAGCAGTTTGAGCAGCGCCAGGCAGACGAGCAGTTTCCAGACGAACTGGCCGCGCATGGCCTGGTCCATGACAGCGTAGCCGGGACCCATGACCTGCGGAAAGCCGAAGTACCCAATGGCTCCGACCATTATTCCCGCGAGGGCAGGCTGTAAGAAGCGGTTCCAGGAAGACTGCTCGCGGAGACGAGGACGGAGATATCCGAGGCATTTGGAAAAAACAATGGCAAAAAGGCCACCGCAAACACCAAGGACAACATAGGCTGTCAATTCGCGCGGATCGCGGAGAATGACAGGCGGAATGCGGAACAACGGCTCGGAGCCCCAGAACCAGCGAGCCACCACGACACTGGAAACAGCGGAGAGCACTACGGAGCCGAGGACTGCTGCGCTCCAGCGTCCGATAACTTCTTCGATTACGAAGAGGATTGCCGAGACAGGCGCATTGAAGGCAGCCGCCAGACCGGCGGCGGCTCCAATTGGAGCGAAGAGGCGCACGCTCTGACGCGAGAGCTCAAGCCTGCGAGCGATCACGGAGGCGACGCCGGCACCGATCTGCAGAGAAGGATCTTCGGGGCCGAGCGAGTGTCCGGCCCCTATGGCAATCGCCGACGTGATGAACTTTCCGATAACGGTCCGAAAAGAAATAAAACCGTTGTAGATGTAAAGAGCGGCCTTGGTCTGGTTGACTCCACTGCCGCTGGCCGCGGGAAAGAGCCAGCGCACCAGGACACCGACGACCAGGCCAGCTGCTGCTGGGGCGAGCACCAGCCGGTACTGTCCCTGATGTGGCGCCGGCCCGAGAGTGAGCAGCCTGATCCACTCGATGGCGGTGCGGAAGGAGACGACGAGCAGGCCGGAGATCACCCCGATAAAGATGGAGAGGATCAGAAACAGCCGCTCCTCGCGTCTTGGCGCGATCCTGGCGAGGTCGGGCATGCGAGTAGGAACGGCCGTTTGCATGGTTGTTTCCGCAACGTTTGCTTTCACTGTTGTCCCGCCGCCAGAGGTGATTTCGCGATTTTCAAATAGAGCAGGTCCTCGCCGCTTGGGGTTCCGCAGGCCTGTTCAGTTTCAATTGCGGTCGAGTAAACCAGATCCATGATCAATTGCTCGACCTGGGGCTGTAGCGCCAGGTTTCCCGGCGTGAGTTTGGGGGGAATCTGCTGCCATTTTGCTGTTAGATCGGCAAGCTCTGGGTCGTTCAGTTTGCCAGCAGATACGCAGGCGTTCAGGCGCGCCTGCGCGATGGTTGCCGCATGCAAGATGCGCTGCGCGCGCTCTCCTACTCTCGTGTCGCTTCCCGGGTAGAGGTTCAGGAGCTGAGTAGTCTCGGCGAGCATGTCGCGGTACTGGCCGCGGATGGGCTCGGGCTGCGAGGCGAAGGCAGCGTGCCGCGTGGCTTGTTCCAGATATGTCTGGGCGAGACTGAAGCGCCCAAGGTCGAGAGAAGCTCGTGCCGCACCTTCAAGGGCATCTACCCTGCCGGGGTTTTCTTTTGCAATGGTGCGATAGATTTCGAGCGCGTCCGAAGGGTCCTGTGCCTGTGCCATGAGTCCGGCGATCTCGATTTTGATGTCAGGATTGTCCGGCGCGTTTCCGGCGGCAGTAAGCAATTGGTTGCGGGCAAGTGAGTAATCACCAGTGTTAATCAGGTAGCGGGCCAGTTCGAGCCGGACGAGGCGGCGCCGGGTGTAGCCATCGCCCTCCCACGTGCCGTCGAGAGCGCGCTGGTAGTAATCGATGGCTTGAGAGTGATTGTGCTGCGTGGCAGAGAGTCTGGCCAGTTCGAGGTTGATCGGTCCGTTACCCGGCTCGGACTCGTGCAGCGAGTCAAAATAGGAAACGGCTTCCTGCCGGCGACCGGCAGCGGCGAGTGCCGTGGCCAGTTTTGCTTCGGTTTCACGCTGGGCAGGGCCATACTCCAGTGCGGAGCGGAAGGCATCGGCGGCAGCATCAGGACGTCCCCTTGCCATGGCGCTTTCACCCTCTTGCAGCCAGGTTTGGGCCATGGCCTGGCGGCGGTGGAGGAAGGAGTTGAAGAGAAAATAAGTAAGGACAGCAAGGGCGATAGTGATGGAGAACAGGCTGACCAGCGCGATGAGATCGCGCACGATCAACTTTCGTTTGATGAGGCGCTCCTCCGGCGTTAAGGGCGATCGCAGTTTGAATATATCCATCCCAGTTATTTAAGGTAGCGTTTCGTGCGCGCGAGGGCCAATGCCGCAGGCGATTGGCGGCGGCGACTCCCATGGAGTTACGATCATCAAACAGGCATTGACGGGGATGGCAGAAGCGCAAATTACGAACCTTGAGGAGAAGCACCAACGGCTTGAGGCTTCTCTGCTAGGACTGGGCAGCGTTATTGTCGCGTATTCGGGCGGCATCGACTCCTCCTATCTGGCGTATGCGGCACATCGCGTTCTGGGCGACAGGATGCTGGCGATGATCGCCGATTCTGCCTCGCTGGCGCGCAGCCATTATCGCGAAGCTATCGAATTCGCGACCCAGCAGGGTATCCCACTGCGCACCGTGCGGACCGCGGAGCTGGAGCACGAAGCGTACGCAGTAAACGATTCGAATCGCTGCTTCCACTGCAAGGACGAGCTTTTTACCGTGCTGGAGCAGGAGCGGGCGCAGCTTGGATTCGGTGCGGTTGCCTACGGACTGAATGCCGATGACCGGAGGGATTTCCGTCCGGGTCAGAAGGCAGCGGTTTCGCATCGCGTGGCGGCTCCGCTGGCGGAAGCCGGATTGAGCAAAGCTGATGTCCGCGCGCTCGCCAGGGCAGCGGGGCTGAAGGGGTGGGACAAGCCTGCATCGGCGTGTCTCTCTTCGCGAATTGAGTATGGACGCAGGGTTACGCCGGAGAATCTGCGCATGGTCGAAGAGGCTGAAGATGCGCTGCGGAGACTGGGGCTCAGGAGCTTTCGGGTGCGGCATCACGGCGCAGTGGCGCGCATCGAGATCGCCGAGGAAGAATTGCCATGGGCACTGGATGTGAGGCGGATGCGGAGCATATCAGCAGCGGTGCGGTCGGCAGGTTTCAATTATGTAGCGCTCGACTGCGACGGATATCGGTCAGGTTCGATGAATGAGATTCTGCCGGTCGAAATGCTGACCCGAGCGGGCCAAGAATAAAACTATGCGTATCGGATATCTGGAATGCTTTGCCGGTATTAGCGGCGACATGCTGCTCGCAGCGCTCGTCGATGCTGGTGTAAAGACCGATCTTCTGGAGCAGACGGCGCGGTCTCTGAATCTGGGAGCGGAGCTGCGATGGGAACGGGTGGGCCGCAGCGGGATCCACTCGGCCAAGGTGCACGTGGAGGTGGATGGACGTCTTGCGGAGCAGGGGAGCCATGGTCACCACAATCACGGAGATGGGCATGTGCACCATCGTGAGCTGGAACACAAGGATGCGCACGATCACGCCCATGGCCGGAGCTGGAGGCAGATCCGCGAGTTGATCTCACATACTGAATTGCCGCAAGATGCGAAGGCTCTCGCTCTGCGCGCCTTCGAATTGCTGGCGGAGGCCGAGGGGAAGAGTCATGGGGTGCGCCCGGAGGACGTGCACTTCCACGAGGTGGGCAATGTGGACACCATTACGGATATCGTGTGCTGTGCGGTCGGGTTGTGCTCACTTGGGGTGGAGGGGTGGTGGGCATCGGCGGTGAATGTGGGGGCGGGGCATGTGCACTGCGCGCACGGGCAATTTCCGGTGCCGGCGCCGGCCACGGCGGAACTGCTCAAGGGGGTTCCGACCTATGCGGCGGGGCCGAAGCGGGAGCTGACTACTCCGACAGGCGCGGCCCTGCTGCGGGCGCTGGGGTGCAGCTTCGGGGCGGTTCCGGCGATGGCGGCGGAGGCGATTGGATACGGCGCTGGGACGGCGAATCCGGAGGGGTTTCCCAACGTGGTGCGGTTGACCATCGGGGAGAGTGCGGAGACAGGAGCAGGGAAATCGGATCGGGTAGTCGTGCTGGAATGTGCGGTGGACGATGCCAATCCGCAGGTACTCGCGTATGCCATGGAACTGGCACTGGAGAACGGGGCCCTCGATGCGATGGCGTCTCCGGTGACCATGAAGAAGGGGCGTCTGGGGACGCTGCTGACCGTGCTGACCAGGCCTGAGGATGCGCGAGCCATCGAAGAGCTGCTCTTTCGGGAGACGACGACACTGGGTATCCGAAGGAGGATCGAGGAGCGGGTGATCCTGGAGCGCAGCTTCGTGGCGGTGGAGACGGATTACGGGCGCATCAGGGTCAAAGTAGCGAGCAGCGGCGGCGAGCGGCGCAATGCGATGCCCGAATATGAGGATTGCCGGAGAGCAGCGCGCGAGCACGGCATTCCGCTGAAGCAGGTGATGGAAGCTGCACTGTTAGCCTTTGCGGAGCATCCTGTAGAGGCATGACCCGGGAAGCCATCCTCGAACTGCTCGAGCGGATTCAAAGCGGCGAGACCTCGCCTAAGGAAGCAATCTCGCGTCTGGCGCATCTGCCATACGAAGACACTGGATTCGCAAAAATCGATCATCACCGCAGCCTGCGGCTCGGGCTTCCCGAGGTGATCTACTCGGCGGGGAAGACTCCGGCGCAGGTGGCGGAAATTTTCTCGCGGATGGCGGCGGCCGGGGGGGACGTGATCGCCACCCGGGCCGGGCTGGACGCATTCGATGCCATTCGGGAGCTGCTGCCGGAGGCGCGGTATCACTTCGAGGCCAGGATCATCGGACTGCGGCAAACGGGCGCTTCGCCGCGGCTCGGTCCGATAGCGGTAGTCTGCGCCGGGACGAGTGACCTGCCAGTGGCCGAGGAAGCTGCCATTACGGGCGAGTATCTCGGCCTTGAGGTCGAGCGGATCGTCGACGTTGGCGTGGCCGGCTTGCACCGGCTGCTGGCCCAAGGCGATCGACTGGGGCGCGCACGGGCGGTGATCGTTTGCGCCGGAATGGAAGGCGCGCTTCCTAGCGTGGTCGGCGGGCTGGTTGCGGCTCCGGTGATCGCCGTGCCTACCAGTGTGGGTTACGGAGCCGCTTTCGGCGGGATCGCGGCGCTGCTGGGGATGTTGAACTCCTGTTCGCCGAATGTGTCGGTGGTGAATATTGACAACGGGTTCGGCGCGGCTTATGTGGCGGCGATGATCGTCCGGTCCGGACAGCGAGGGTAGGGTACCCCCACCCCTGCTGATATCGCAACCGCTTCATTCTAAAGGACGCATCCGCAACCGTTTCATTTCGCGTCGGTTAGCCGCAATCATTTGATTCTGTTCAGCTTAGGGGATGCTTTTCGTCCCATTTGTCTGTAACTGTTTCATTCCAGACATCCAGGTGTTTCGGAGCAGCTTCTCGAC